>CAIMNF010000615.1 GCA_903842755.1 Oligoflexia bacterium | reverse complement strand
TGCCTTGCAGGATTGTTTTTTCGCTGCGGGTGAGAAGGGTTAAGATTTCTGCACCAAATTCATTCCAAAAATCTTTTGGAATTTTTCCATACTCCTGAAGTGAATCCATGACCGGTCGGTCGGGATCCGTCGAAAATTGTTCGTGATAACGCTGCAGTTGGTCTAATGAAACTGAGGTGGTTTGTCCTTTTCTGTTGGTAAAGAAAAGTTTCAGGCGTCCTCCTTGAAACTGCAAATGCGGCTGGTAAGTTTGATTGTTTTCAAACGCTTCTAGTTTTTGATGGCCCGTGGAGTGCGCGGTTCTCGATTGCGCCCAGGCAGTTTGATTCAGTTTGGTCAGAAACGAAACGGCTTCTGTCCCCATAAATTGAACAGGCTGATTCAAAGCTAAGTTTAACTCGCGGCGAAGTTTTTGGATCAGCGCAGTCTCCACATTCCGTTGGCGAAGTGGAATTTGGAGCAATTGCCCTTGAGCGGGTAAATTTAACTTTAATTTTCCTTCGATTACTCGGGCCAAATTGCCGTAGTTGAGGATTGCTGTCACCACCAGGCGGTCCGGCCCAATCCGATCTGTTTTAAGTTCGAGCGTCGGTTCAATTTCAATGAGTGTTGGCAACGGCGTCTGCGCATGGACCTCAAAGTGGACCTGAAGTTCGGGTAAAATGTCGGTGATAAAAGTTTCAATCTCTAGCCATTTGATGGACGGAGGCAAGGGTGACGGGGGACGATAGGGTTGAAGGAACACAGAGCCGTTGCCAGTGGCCAGACCCTCTGCAAGGGGAATGTATTCAGGATAGAATGCCGCTAATGTAAAATCGCCTTCCGAATTTCTATTGATTTCTAGCTTCGGTTTTGGTGGGTTTAATTCAATGGTCAGTTCTCGATTTTCTCCCCGAACGCGGAGGGGTGGAAGCTCGGACAAAAGTTTCAACAATTTAGGCCAGTTCGCTTTTTGACCAATTTCTTTGGCTTTCGAAAGTTCATCGTCAATCTTTAAATCTAAGGGAGTGGGCGCAGGCATGGGTTGGGCGATCCGACCGCTTTCAATCCCTCCAATGAAACTCAGGAGCGAAGCTTGAAACGGTTGTCCGCCTAAGGTGCGATGGAGGGAGAGTCTGCTTGGGCTCGACTTTTGATCGATCACCCATTCGTAGTACATTGAGTTTGACAGGGTGCTGGAATCGGGCTGAGTGGCTCTTCCTTGGTCATAGATTTGTGCGGTCGCAATGACATGGGCACACGGTTGAACTTTGCTTTCGCAATTGCAAAAATAATCTTCGTCCAAAGGCCATAAAGTAACCTGAAATGCAAGGAGTCGCTCTTGGGTTTGAAGTTTAAATTTTAGCTCGTGATTTGCTTGTTTAGAGGCAATCACCAGGAGTTCTGCTTTTGCGGTCCGTGCTAAGGCTACTCCTTTAGACCAAACTCCGGGTGGGGTTTCTTCTTTGAGCCAGGTCAAGTAATCCTTAATTTCCATGGGGGCTAGGATATCACTTGGCCGTCAGAATAATACTATGATACTTTTTTAACGGGAACCTTTTGGTCGTAAAACGCCTTAACGTGATTCATAGGGAGAACTCATTGAAAAAAGCTTTCATCTTAGATACGAACGTTCTGTTGTTTGATCCATTAGCCATCTTTAAATTAGGGGGTAATGATGTCATTATTCCCATTGTTGTTGTAGAAGAAATCGACCGTTTTAAGCGAGAAATGAGTGAAAATGGTAGACATGCCCGCCACTTTTCACGATTAATTGATGACATGAGAAAAGACGGCGAATTGTCCAAAGGGGTAAAGCTCCCCGGCGGCGGTTTGCTTACGGTTGAGTTGGGGGGCGATATGCCCTTGCCACCGGAACTTGGGATGGACAAAGCCGATAACCGAATTTTAGGTTTGGCCCTGATGCTCAAAAAAGAAGCTCCACGCCGCCAGTTGGTGTTTCTAACGAAAGACGCAAATTTAAGAATTAAGGCCGATGCTTTAGGAGTCATTGCGGAAGACTACGAGCCGTCAAATGTTGAGCCGGATCAGCTGTATACGGGCTTAAGTACGATTAAGGTCGATCCCACGCTGGTCGATGAATTTTATGCCAACAAACGTTTAGCGTATTCGGATCGGTTGTTCGAGCACGATAAAGATTGCGCGAAACCCCTTTATCCAAACCAATATGTAATTTTGAAGGATTATTTAAATCCAACCCATACGGCAATGGGGCGCTACTCGCGTGACTTGGAATCGATTGTTCCTTTGGTAAAACCGCCGGAAGGCCTTTGGGGAATTTTCCCAAAGAATGCGGAACAAGCATTCGCTGTCGATGCCCTTTTAAATGACGAAGTAAAGCTAGTGAGCTTACTTGGAAAAGCGGGTACTGGTAAAACTTTATTCGCGATTGCTGCGGGTTTGGCAAAAACAGTGGATGAAGGCGTTTATCATCGCTTATTAGTGTCTCGTCCGGTATTCCCGCTTGGAAAAGATATTGGGTTTTTGCCGGGTACCGTAGAAGAAAAGTTAAACCCTTGGATGCAGCCCATTTACGACAATATTGACTTTTTGTTCGGCTCGACCGCAAATCGTAATCGTCGCGGGGCAGGAAAAGGCGCGCAGGAATTAATGAATCAGGGCCTTCTTCAAATTGAGCCGCTGACGTATATCCGGGGCCGGACAATCCCGCAGCAATATTTGATCGTGGACGAATCGCAAAACTTAACTCCCCATGAAATCAAAACGATTATCACGCGGGCAGGGGATGACACTAAAATTGTGCTCACCGGTGACTCGTATCAAATTGATAACCCTTACGTGGATTCCGCGAATAACGGGCTTGTTTATTTAGTGGATCGGTTTAAGGGCGAGTCGATCTCTGCACACGTGACCTTCTTCAAAGGGGAGCGCTCTAAGCTCAGTGAGCTTGCCAGCAACCTGCTGTGATCTAAATCTGGGGTGAACTTATTCTGTTGTTAACTAAAGCTGAGCTTTTTGCGAATGCTCAATCTCATGCTCTAAATGGCGACGGTAGGAGCTTGCTAAGAGCCTTAGCTCATCTGTTTCGGCATTGAGTTCAAGGGCTCTAAACAGGATCTTCCCTCGAACCATCATGTTCAGGGTAAGGTTGCCTTGAGTGGAGCGGGTTTCTTGGAAGCGAACCATTTCTTCCAGCAGTTCAATTTTGCTCATCGCATTGATAATCAGCTGATAATTTGGGTCATGTTTAGCTAAGCCCCTCTTGGTTCTCTCTTTGGTCAGGTCAATGATATTCAGATCGTCTGGTTGCTTCAACATAGCTAATGCACTTACTTACAAGGTTTATGCCATGCGTCAATGTGTGCAAAAATGTTTTTTTTTGGTTTAGAAATTAATCAGTTATGCTTATATTCTCAGTTAAGCATTACTTAATTAAAATAGTTCTGGTGCATAATGCTTTCACAAAGTGCACCAGTGATCGGCCAAAAGTTTGACGTTAATTCCAATAGGTTAGCCGATTAAAAGATTTTGATTGGGTCAATTTTCAGGCTCACAAAATCAATTTCATTTTTCTTAGAATTCGGTCGATAGGGGCATGAGGGAGATCAACTATGAACTCATGGAATGGACCAAAAATAATCATACGGATGTGGGTGATGGGCTTCATCTTGGTGTGGGCAGTTCCCTACACCTTTGCGTTTTCGGGAACGGATCAAGCGGCAAGTGAAATGCTTACCCGCGACGGGGGCAGTGAAAACGAAAAAACGGACGCGGTCGTCACTTGGGGCGGAACTCACAAACCGAAGCGACAGGTTACTCCCGACGCAATTCCAGAGTCCAGTTTTGGTGAGGTCGGTCCAATCGTGAATCCAATTCCCTCAATTAATATGGGTGAGGGGCGCGCTCCCGCTTCCGCAGTCGATTCTGCGCCTAAAGTTGTTTTAAAGCCCAGCAATATTCACAAGCGGGCCCAGTCGATTGTTCGCGAGCATATCAAAAATAAATCCTACCAAGAGGTCGCACTGATCGTAAATGAAAATGGTTTCTTTCCATCGACCTTGTTTATCACTCAAGGGATTCCGGTCCACCTCTTTGTGACGAGTGCGTCTCCGCAATCCCAATGCTTAATGTCGGACACGTTTCAAATTCATAAACAAATTAAATCGCAAACCGTGGAAGAAATCTTTTTTACTCCCGAACAAACGGGGGCATTTAGTTTTGGGTGCCCGATGACGGGCCACAAAGGTACCGTATTGGTGAAAGCTTTGGACTTGGAGCGTTTACCCGCAAGTGTGACGGTAAGTCACAGCGGCCAAAACGAGGAGAGCGAATGAGCGACGACGAAAAAAATGGTGGAGTCTTTGAGGACTCGATTGCCGGATACCTTGCCCCCGTAAAACCCTATTTAGATGATGATTCTGTCTCTGAAGTCATGATTAATGGCCCGGATGAAATTTTTATTGAGCGCGGAGGGAAGATCGTGAAAACCGATGCAAAGTTTCGCGACGATCAATCCCTTTTGGCCGCGGTAAGGAATATTGCTCAATCGGTTGGTCGCCGCATTGACGACGAAAATCCAATTTTAGATGGACGCCTCCCCAATGGAAGTCGGATTTGCGCATTTCTAAAAGTTTGCTCCAAAAAAGGCACCACCCTTTCAATTCGTAAGTTTTCCAAATCGAGTCCAACCTTTGCCGATATGATTAATCGCGGTTCGATCACCCGCGACGCGGCTTATTTTTTAGAAGTCTGTATGATTTTGGCTAAAAACACGATTATTTCTGGTGGTACCGGTTCCGGGAAAACAACGCTGCTTAATGTGTTGGGCTCAAGGATTCCAAAGGCAGACCGGATTTTGGTGATCGAAGACTCGGCCGAATTGAAAATTCAAACAGACCACATCGTTTATTTTGAAACCCGACACGCAGATAAAGAAGGTAAGGGCGCGGTGAGTATTCGCGATTTGATTAAGGCCTCGCTCCGGCTCCGACCAGACCGAATTGTGGTCGGGGAGGTTCGGGGAGCCGAAGCGTTAGATTTGATTAGCGCAATGAATACCGGTCACGGAGGATCCATGGGCACTGCGCACGCGAATACTCCTTATGATGCATTAGTGCGTTTAGAAACATTGGCTATGATGGGCGACTCCAACGTTCCTCCGGCCGCCATCCGGAGACAGATTGCTTCAGCGATTCATATTGTCGTCCAAATTAAGCGACTCAGTGATGGGAGTAGAAAGGTCACGAGTATTACCGAAGTGATTCCGGAGGTGGATGAACACGGTAAGTATGTCGTGCAAGATATTTTTAAATTTATTCAGCGGGGTCTTACCAATGATAAAAAAATTGTCGGCGAGTTAGTCCCCACTGGTATTTTACCCAGTTTTATGGGAGAAATTATTACAAACCGTTTGCCTTACCCTAAAGAAAAATTTAAAGCCCCGGATTGGTATCTCCAAATGAAAGAAAAGAATAAGGACGCTGCATGATCACGCATCAAACTCATGGGAAGTTTGATTTGGTGGTGTTGGGGTCTGGGCCCGGAGGGCAGCGCGCAGCAGTTCAAGCGGCCAAAGCAGGTAAAAAAGTAGCCTTGGTTGAAAAATATGAAAAAATGGGGGGTGGGTGTGTTCATTGGGGGACATTGCCTTCTAAATCATTGCGCGAATCCGTTTATCGGTGGTCACTCGGTTCAAAAGGTGTCTTGGGTAAAGCGGATCCCGGTAGTTTTGTTTGTGACTTAAACACGATCGAACTCCCAGACATGCAACGCCTAATGCGGCGTAAAGAGCGCGTGATTGAAAATGAATCCCAAATCATTGAAAGCCAATTGGAGCGAAATCATGTCACGGTCTATCACGGCTCCGGACGATTTTTATCTGAACATAAAGTCGAAGTTCTTCACTTTGATGGAACCAGTAGTATTTTAGAAGCCCGTTTTGTGGTGATCGCGGTGGGAGCGCGCCCGGTTACTCCCCAGTATTGTCCGGTCGATGGCGAGCGCGTCCATGATAGCAATACCGTATTGAATTTGAAAAAGACGCCAAAAAGCATGATCGTTTTGGGTGCAGGAATTATTGGTTGTGAATACGCAAGCATTTTCCAAGCGGCGGGTACTCATGTCACGTTGGTGGATAAGCGACAGGAAATTCTTTCGACCGTTGATCGCGAAATCGTGTTTCATCTTGTGGATCGTTTTATGAGTTTGGGGATGGAAATTGAACTCGATGGGGAGACTCAGAAGTTTGAGTTTTTGGATGGTGGAGTTCGAATATTACTCAAGTCTGGGCGAACGATCGAAGCAGAAACCTGCTTGGTTGCCATGGGCAGACAAGGGAATACAGACTCTTTAAAATTAGAGAACGTCGGGCTTTCCGCGGATATTCGTGGGCAACTTAAGGTGAAGAGCAATTACCAAACCGACGTTTCTTGGATTTATGCGGTAGGGGATGTGATTGGTTTTCCGGCGCTGGCGTCGACCAGTATGGAGCAGGGGCGGATTGCGGTGTGTGATGCGTTTGGGTTGAAAGAGCAGCTTGGTCGCTTTGATTTATACCCCTACGGGATTTATACGATTCCAGAAATTTCTACTTTAGGCATGAGCGAAGAAGAGCTGATCGAAAAGAAAATTCCGTTTGTGACTGGGCGCGCCCGGTACAAAGAAATTGCGCGGGGACTGATTGTAGGGGATGAGTGGGGATTGCTTAAGCTTCTGGTGCATAAAGAGAGTCAAAAAATTTTGGGTATCCACGTGATCGGGGATAACGCTGCGGATCTAATTCATATTGGCCAGGCGGTGATGCAATTGAATGGCGATTTACAATATTTTATTCAAAGCGTATTTAACTACCCTACTTTAGCAGAGGCGTATAAGTCTGCGGCATTTAACGCTTACAACCAGCTGATGGGCCGCGCGTCGTACGAGTAGCCTTTACAAATAAAGCCTCAAACGCAAAACTAATCGTATCCTTACGGTTTAAAGCTTCACTTTAATTTTCCAATTGTCGATACTAAGAGTAGCCCCTATGGAAGAATTAAAAGCCACTTCTCCTTTGATTATTGATGCCGACGAAGAATTTGTGGGTTTAATTGAAGTTGACCCTCAGATCAAATTGGCAAAGCCATTTATTGCAAAAACAGGCAAAAAAGCTCAGCTCATCATTGCCAATGAAATTAACCCAATTGCCGCAATTTTTATTAATCTCGATCTTCCTGCAACCGGTAATGAACCGGATGCGGCACAAGTCATTAAGTTTGCGCGAAGTAGGCGCTTAGAAGTTCCGATTTATGCGTTAGGCGTAAAAGGCGCCCAAATGACCGACGAACTCCTTAAAATGGGAGTCCGGGGGATGGTCAATAAGCCCATTAATTATAGTGAGCTTTTAAAGGTTTCGTCACCCCATGTAAGCCAATTTGAGCTGGGTAAAGTAAGCGAAAAAAGTAGGCTAGACCCCTTGGATAAAGAGTTTTCGGCGCCGGAGCCTGAATTTGTACCCATCGTTGCGAAGGATTTCGTTTCGGGAACAGTCACTAATTTTGCGATTTATGCGCGAACAAATTCCGGGCGCTACATTAAGATCCTTCATCCAGGGGATGAGTTTGATCCTATTCGGCTTCAAAATTATCTAAAAAAAGGCGTAAAATATTTTCATATTCGAAAAGAAGATCAGGAACAATACCTAATGTTCAGTGAACGGATTTCCTCGAAAATTGTTTCTGCGAAAAAGAAATTCTCCATTAAGGCGCAAGTTTCGCAGACCATGAATTATGGGCAAGAGACGGTGAGCTATCTTACTTCTCAAGGACTAAATGATAGTCGCGTATTTCATGCAATCAATTTTTCCAAAAACATGCAGGCCGTAGCGTCGAAACTGGCGGAAGAAAATGAAGCGGTTGCCGATTTAATTTTGGATGTGGATTGTTATGAGCACGGAGTGAGTATCTGCATGTTGACCAGCTTAATTGCACATGCAAGCGGCATTGAGTCGAAAAGTGCAGTGCAAATGGTAGGAATGGCCAGTTTGTTTCACGATATTGCTCTGCCGGGATCGCCCAAGGATTTAGAGTATCACGATGTGGATAAAATGACGGAAGACGAGAAGCGCCTGTATTATTCACATCCCCGCTTGGGCGCCGAAATGATGCAAAAAATTCAAGGGACCCACATCACGGTTGTTCAAGCCATCGCTCAGCACCATGAGCGTAAAGGCCAAAAGGCATTCGCGCCGGATCAAGAGCGACCCAAAGCGGTGAGTGGTATCGCCGAAATGATCGGTCTAGCGGATGAATATTTGCGTCTGATCCAGCGTGCGCGCGCGCATCCGGGAATGAACATGAAGTCCGTTTTAGAATCCGAAGTGTTTCAGCTTTTTTCTTTGGACCAGGTGGAAGCATTTAATAAAGTTTTTTTTCCGAAGAAAAAGTAAATTTTTGATGCCACTTCGGTTTGAGATGTATTTCATTGAACAGCTGGACGATTAAACTCCAAACGAGCCAAGCTCTTGGCCTGCAAGCAAATGCAAGTGCAAATGATAAACGGTTTGCCCTCCGTCCTTATTGCAATTCATCACGACTCGGTAGCCAGCATCGGCCACGCCTAAGTCATGCGCGATGTGTTTTGCGGCCAAGAAAAGGGCGGAAATATAATGGATGTTATCGGGAGTAAGGTCGTTAAGGGTCGCAATTTCTATTTTAGGGACGATGAGCACGTGGTGGGGTGCTTGGGGATGAATGTCTAAAAATGCGCAGACTTGATCATTTTCATAGATAATTTTTGCGGGAATTTCGCGCGCGATGATTTTTGTAAAAAGAGTTGCCATATACCCTCTATTTTCGATATTGTACCGAATATGTCAAAGAAACTTTTTGTGGGAAACCTTCCGTTTGATG
>CAIMNF010000614.1 GCA_903842755.1 Oligoflexia bacterium | reverse complement strand
CGACTCGAACAATATAAACCCCACCAGAGCAAAAGGCTCTAGGTCCAAAAAAGAAACGAACGGGACTTGCTTCACCTGAAATTCCCGCTGCAAACTCAAACACGCAGCATCGGTAGATCGACCAAGAATCGCAAACTTGATTTCGGGGTGACTTTTCTGTACCGCTTGGACCACTTTAACATAGTTTGCTGTCGGCCACTCCTTAGTCGACCAACGGGAAGCGGGCATGAGCGCAATAAACTTTTTTGGCACCAATCCCTTTTGAGCCATGAGCTCCGAGCCCGCCTGAATCACTTCCGGCGTCAATGCGTAACGATACGAGGGCGGTTTGCGCGAAAGGAGGGTCGACTCGATCGAACCATTTAAAAATTGGGCAACCCGAATGGCCAATGTCGAAAAGCGCGATTGAAGAGGACTTGGCCTCCATCGCTGCGGGCAAAGTTGTTTTAAAAAAAAGTATGCGCTGGTCGCCCAGCGTTCTTTCGAAATTTTAAACCACGCGCATTTTTTTGAATCACTTAAGAAGAAAAAGACTCGTGCAATCAACGTCCTGACATTCACATGAAGATCCACTCGCGCGGCGTACTCCGTCTGTTGAGTTTGCTGGAGCAAAGCAAACCATCCGCGCACCCCTTGTTTCTTATTAAACAAAATTAGTTTATTTATTTTCGGGTGCGTTTGCATCAGGAACGCAAAGCTATCGGTCGTCACCCAATCCACAAGTATTCCCTCGGGCAAGGTCTCTAAAAAAGAAAGCGAGAGGACCAAGTCACCTAAACTGCTGAGTCTAAAGACTAATATTTTTTTACCCGCAAAAGGAGTACGTTGGATTGACATAGTTGATTGTTTTAGTCATAATTATGAAGTGATCTTAACCATTTTAAAAGCCATCCCTATTTTTTCCGGAATCGCAGCAATGATCTCCTTATTGCTTTAAATTAGACACCGGATCGCGCCGCAAAATTCGAATGCCTCCTTGTTTGGTCTCGGCGCGAATCAAGGGTGCAGTTCGGGATCCAACCTTCGCATTTACCTTCCCTGGAACCATTGGCCCATATTCTTCATCCGAGCGCTCGTGGAGCGGATCCGCAGGAAATTGAACCACAACTTCCCCTTTCAAGCTAGAAAGATCCAATCGCCCTTCAAAAGTAGGCAAGAGCGAAACCTGAATATCACCCTTGACCGTATCAAAGTGGGCAAAAGGATCGAATTCATCGGCCTCCACAATCATTTGTCCAGACTCCGTTTGCACCTCAATTTTGCCTTTAAATGCCGTGATAAAGGCGCCACCCGCATTACTTTGAAACGATAAGCTTCCCTGGTGATTTTCGGAAAGGAGCTTACCCGAATCGGAGTGTACCGAAAAATTCCCCTTTGTATTTTCGAGCTTCACTTCACCGGTAGATACATCGACCAAAAATGCCCGACTCTCTACATCCCGAAGCACTACGGCCTGGGTAGAGGCTAGAATGTGGCCATCTACTTTCGATTCAATCAATTCAATTCCACACCCCAAGCAATTGACTTGGAGAGGACCTTTCAAATTAAGCTTATTTAAGTGCCCAGAACTTTCGCGAGAATCAATCGTCAACGATCCACGCCACTGTTGAACGGTGAACGCTTGATTTCGGCCTAAAACGAGGGTCAAATCAAGCTGATAAGGCGCGTGAATTTCCAAATCTACTTCGACCGGGTTTTGCTTTTGCGCCCGCAATTTACTTAAAATATCTACTCCGCGCGCAACCCCCATTCTCATTTCAAATGCGCGAGGAGTTTCTAGGGTCAACAAATCGACTTGATTAAAGAGCAAATTTGCAGACTCTTGATTTTCGGCGATCACTTTCTTTTTAACCCTGACCTCGATTCGATCTTGAACCCAACCTTGAACGGTGACTTCCCCTACCGGATGGAGCAAGGTAATCGGAACTTGTTTTTTAAGAGTCAAATCTCGGACCACGATTTGTTTGAACGATTTTAGCCCTGAGTCCGCAGCCGGCGATGGTAAAGGAGTTGATGCGCTCCAAGCAAGCCCGGACGATAAGGATACGATCCACACACCGATGGTCAATTTTATTCGTTTCAATTCAATCACTCTCATTGAAAAGTACCTTGATTTCAGCAAATTATAAAATATTTTTTACTTTTTCCTTGAATCTAAAACGCAGTGCGGTATACTTAAACTGTAAGGAAGTTTTAACAAATGTTTTAATCAAATATTAATTTACCGAGCACTATGGATGGAGCTCATGAAGAGGCGGGAAATACCCAAACCCCTTTTGAAAAAGGCAACCCGACTGAAAAGTCGGAGACGCAAAACCACAGAGCTAACGATCTTTTACCCCGAGGATCTACGCTGGCTGGGCTGCCAAAGGTGAGGAAGCCGATAAAGCTTTCAAAGGGGGTCCCCCAGGACCCCCTCTTCAGATACGACGGACCAGGGATCCCACATTCCCTGGTCCGTTTTTTTTTGCTTTCCATTCCCAAAAATCCAAAACCGGACTAGTATGCTTCAAATGGCATTTGACGGTCTTTTAGTCACAGAAATTTTTCATAGCCTTCAAGGCGAATCTTCCCTTATGGGACTCCCCTTCGCATTCATTCGGCTCACGGGCTGCAATTTGCGCTGTACCTATTGTGACTCCACTTACAGCTTTAAGGGCGGCACCCGGATGAGCTTAAATCAAGTATTAGCCGCTATAAAGCCCTTCCAGGTCAAACATGTACTCTTAACCGGAGGCGAACCACTCCTGCAACGCAACACCTTAGCACTGGTTCGGTTGCTCGTCGCCGAAGGCTACGCTGTGTCTATTGAGACCCATGGCGAAGTCAGCATTGAGGCCGCCTCTAAAAATGCCCGAATCATTATGGACATCAAAACTCCCGGATCAAAAATGAATCGGGGTTACTTTGAACAAAATTTGAAATTTTTAAAGGCAACCGACGAAATAAAATTTGTGATCACTTCGCAGGCCGATTACGAGTGGGCAAAGAACCAAGTCCTCCAGTCCACATTTCCGACCCGAGAAATTTTATTTTCTCCCGCACAGCCGCTCGAAAACAGTCCCGGAAAAATCGAAGGAATCGAGCCCCGTTTTTTGGCAGAATCCATTCTCCGCGATCGACTCCCGGTACGGTTTCAACTCCAATTACATAAAATTCTTTGGGGAAATATTCCGGGTGTTTAACCGCTAATTGTGTGGCCACGCTTCAGCCGGAGGCCTTTGGTTTTGATCGAGTTGATTCTTAAATAGCCCTTCTTGGTTATTTAACTTCTTTTGGAATTCACTCTCTTGCTCATCCCAAATTTTCTTTTT
>CAIMNF010000613.1 GCA_903842755.1 Oligoflexia bacterium | reverse complement strand
TTAAATACATTTTTGGCGATGGCATCTTGTAGGAGGGCAAAGGTTCTTGGAAGTCGGGTTTCTTCGTTAAAGGCCGGAAGAATAATGCTAAGCGATTGCATGGTTAATATACTGAAATTTTTGACAAAAAAAATAAACAACTTTCCCAAAAATTTTAATTGACCAATTTAGTACACAATGAGATTCTAGAGGTACGGAGGACGAATGAGCAACTCAGTAGCACGTATGCACTCTCAGCACGAACACCAGGATGAAAAGGAATTCCATGATGCAGGTCCCCCACGCTAGGGGATGCGTAGGTAAGCTACCTCGATATCGGTAGGGCCTACGAACCGACGAAGGGTGCCCGGCCAGGCATCATTGCATCGGAAATACATAACAGATTAAAATTAAAAGGGTAATTGCGGAGGAGGGAGCCTAAATTAAATACAAGTGGCGACGATCTACCCCCAACCCCCAAAAGACAAGTCACTATGACTGTTAAAAGGCCCGGATTTCGATCCGGGCCTTTATTCGTTCTCCATTGAAAAAGGTGCAAAAGTAGAGGGATAAGAGTTTTACGAAGGAGATTGAGCTAACCCATGTTTAACAAAGCTAAGATACTGTTAATTGAAGACCATTTGGGCGAACGTCTGAATATTATGAAAGTTTTAGCTCAATTGGGCTTTGAGATCGAAACGGCAGTTACCTTTAATCGAGCCCGCGATTTGATTCAAAAAAGAGAATATGACCTTGTTATTTCAGAGTATTTGCTTAACCACTGTCCCGAACTTCAAGGGAACGGGGCTGAGTTTTGGACCTTTGCCCAACGCTTGCAGCCCAATATGCCCCTCTTTTTAATTGCGAAGGATTCGGTCGGACTAAACTCCGCGCTGTTGAAAATAAAGGAAGAGCCTAACAGTCCTTCACTCCTGCCCCGGATTATATCCAAACCCGTACTTCCTGACCAATTGCAAACGATGATCGAGCGTCAGCTTGAAGGTGTTAAAAAATTGGCTGGGTAAACTTGCCTTTTGACGCCATTTGATGAAAACTTTTAACCACGAGTCATCCGCTCGTGGGGGAAAGTTCATCATGCGAATTAAGCGATTAGAAATACAAGGGTTTAAGTCATTTAAAGATAAAACGGTTATTTATTTTGATCGGCCCATCACCGGGATTGTTGGCCCCAATGGCTCTGGTAAATCTAATATTGTAGACGCTTTTTTCTGGGTCATGGGCGAACAATCTTACAAACACATTCGTTCGAGCGGTTCTGATGACATTATTTTTAAAGGCAGCAGCAAATACCAGCCCTTAGGGTTAGCTGAGGCGACGCTGGTCATGGAACAAGAGTTCGTTGATTTGGACACGGCTCCCATGGGTGCAAGCATTGAGTCTCCGACCCAAAAGAAGGAAGTTTCGGTTACTCGCCGCGTTTATCGCTCTGGTGAGGGTGAGTATTTTATTAACGGTGTGCCCGCTCGGTTAAAAGATATCCAAGAGCTTTTTTTAGATACCGGTGTAGGGGCCAAAGGGTATTCGGTCATCGAGCAAGGGCAGATCGATAAGGTGGTCAACTCGAAGCCAGAAGACCGAAGGCTATTAATCGAAGACGCCGCAGGAATTGCAAAGTATAAAGCACGGAAAAAAGAGTCGCTCCGCAAGCTTGAAGCAGCCCAGGGTAATTTAACCCGACTTCATGACGTCATTGCCGAAATAGATCGAAGTTTAAGTTCTTTAGAACGACAAGCGCAAAAGGCAAGACGGTATAAAGAATATCGAGCAGAGCTTCTTGAAAAGGAAACGACCTGGGGGCGCCGGAAAAATCTACTTTTAAAGAGACAACTGGACCGTATTCAAAATGAAAAGGTGCATTTTGAGCAAAGTCTGGTCGTTCTGCGGGCGGAATTGAGTCAGTGTGAAGTTGAGCTTGAAACTCAACGGGTAGTTCAGTTGACGGACTCAAAAATTCAAGAGCAGCTGCATGGCGAGGTTGAGTTGCTTGCGGCGGACTTAAGCCATCACCACTCAGCGCTTGAGCTTTCAAAAAAGCGACAAGAAGATTTGAATCGACAACTCGCACAACTCGCGCAAGAAAAGTCTGAGATCGATGAGGAGCTAGAAACGTACCAAGCTTCTATTTTGGTCAAAAATGTTGATTTTCAAGAAATCGACGTTAAAGTCGCGGAACTCACTGCGCGTGCCTTAGAGGTCGAGAAAAAAGTTCATGAACTTAGAGATCGGCAAGATACTCATAAGCGTGAAGCGGAGCTTAACAGACGTAAATTTGTAGATCTCACACAGTCCACTTCAGCCAGTTATTCAAAAATTGCCGCATTGAAAGAGCGGGTTCAGGGTGCCGAAGTTCAATTGGCGCGCATGCAGGCGCAGGAGGGTGAGATTGCAGCCCGGCTTGATTCCTTAACGCAGGAATCTCAAACCTTAGCCGTTCGTTTTGAAGAGCAAAAAGAGGCAAGAGTTCAAGCAAAAACAGAATCGAACGCACAAAAAGAGACCTTCAAAAATTTAGAGCTGAGCTTGAAGTCGGCGCTTCAAGAGCGGGATCAGGCATTAAAGGGCTTTACCCAGAACTCATCCCGATTAAAGAGTTTGGAAGAATTAGAGCATGCACGAGAAGGGATGGCGAACGGTCCCAAAAAAGTGCTGGAGTGGGCAAAAGCGAATCAACTTGCAGAGTTTTCGGTGCTCTCCGATTTTATCGAGGTTGAAAAAGGTTACGATCAAGCGGTTGAGGCCGTGTTGGGCCATGCGTTTGAGCGGCTGTACGTACAGGATTCCGAGCTTGCGTTCGACGCGCTTCGGTTTTTGAAAGACAACCAAGAAGGGAGTGCTGCAATTCAAATCGCAGTTCCTCATTTGGACGCAAGCGAGCGCGCCTCTTATAATCCGCTTAGAAAATATATTCAACTCGTCCATCCGAAAGGTTATTCCGACGAGAGTGCGCTCCCCGTGCATCGCCTTATTGAATGTTTGGTTGCAAGTGTTGAAGTGTTGGAAAGCGTTCCAGCGTTAGGCGATATTAAAACTTACCAGGCAGAGCGAATTAGTTTTGTGACCAAAAATGGAATTTGGTTTGATGCGCACCAGGGGGTGTTGTTTGGAGGAAGTGCGGAGTCGGAACAGGCCAGCGGCATCTTGGCGCGAAAAAGAGTGATTCAAGAATTAAAGGACGAAGTGCGGGTATCCGAACAGCGACTACAGCAAGCCGAAAATGCGGTCGCACAACTCAGTGATGAGAAAGATCAACTTCAAGGTAAGCTCAGAAAGAATGAAGAACTTCTCAATCAATTCGAGGTAGAAGTTGCGACGCTTGAGAAGGAGCTTGCCCAACTGGCAAGGCAACAGTCTCAGCTGCGAGCGGAGCATTCTGAGATTCTTAATCAAAAATTAGTTTATGAGTCGCAGTCGGAGGATGCCCGAGTAGAAATTTTAGGTTTAGAAGAAGCCTTAGTGGAAATCGCAACCCAAAAGGCCGATTTAGAAGGCTGGATTAAGAATCATGAAAATCAACTTGCTGAAAAAGATTCCACACTTCGATTGGTCGAAGCGGAATATCAAGAGTTGAAAATTTCTGAGGCTGCCGAAAAGGAAAGAAAAAATTCGTTGCGAAAGGAACTGGAGACCGAGCAACGTTATCTTCAGGATCGCGAAAGGCGTCTGAGTGAAGTGGAACGCCTTTTAGAAGCTTTTCACGAGGATCGGGCAAACTATTCGGGTGGGGATGATGAGCATAGTGAGTCGATCCAACGGTTAACGAGAACCGTCGCCGAGAAACGAGAATCGCTTTCATTGGTGCGTGACCGTTTGGAACAGGCAAATGCAATTGTGAACACGCGTCTGGAACGCATTCGTGATCTTCATAAAGTAGGTGACGATCAGACGAGTAAGGTCAGTCAATTGGCGGTTGAGCTTGAAAAGGTACAAAGCGAGCTGCAACACTTGCTTCAAAACATGGAAGAGAAATATGGAATTGGATGCCTCGATCAAGTCGATGTCACTCCCCATCAAGAAGAAATGACGGACCCCATTATCACGATGGAAATGTCAGAAGATGCAGAAAAAGCACTTCATGAAGAAGTAGAGCAGATTCGGGAGCGCATTCGCCGCTTAGGTGAAGTAAATACAATGGCCGTGGAAGAGTACGACGAAATGCAGAAGCGGCATATTCACCTAATGAATGAAAAGAATGATCTCGAGAGCTCGATTCAAAATCTAAATGATGCCATTGAGCATATTAACAAAACATCCGAAGAGCGCTTTCAAAAAGCGTTCCATGCCATTGCCGAGCGGTTTGAGAAATTATTCCCTATTATTTTCGGTGGCGGACAAGCGAAGCTTTCCTTGGTTTATCCCGAAGGCTCCCAAGATATTTTAGAAGCGGGAGTCGACATTTTGGCCCAGCCTCCGGGGAAAAAGATTTCCAATATGACCCTCCTCTCGGGCGGGGAAAAAGCGCTTACGGCCATTTCGTTGATCTTTGCAATTTTCATGGTCAAGCCTTCCCCATTTTGTATTTTAGATGAGGTAGACGCCCCCTTGGATGATTCCAATATCGGTAAGTTCAATGCGTTGGTGCGTGAAATGTCGATGAAAAGTCAGTTCATCCTCGTCACCCACAATAAAAAAACGATGGAATTAAACGACACCCTTTATGGGGTGACCATGGAGGAGCCTGGTGTATCGCGGATGGTATCCATTCAATTGCAGTAAGCGGGTAAAAGCGTATATGGGGATCACATTTTTTTTCGCGGCTTTGGCGGCAGATGTGTTTGCTGCCGACCCTCGGACTGCGCCAGAAGTCTTCTTGCCCCCGCTTTTAAAAGAGGTTCAGACGGAATACCGAAAGTCGGCCGGAATTGAGGCTCAATTCGAACAAGTGACGGAAATTAAATCGACCAAACAGCGCAAAACTGCACAGGGTAGAATTTGGATCAAGCGGCCTAATCAATTGAGGTGGGAAACGTTAAGCCCTGACCCGAATATATTGATCAGTGACGGAAAGACTTTTTGGTTTTATACTCCGCCCTTTGAACAGGGGGAGCGAGGCCAAGTCATTATAAAGAATAAGGGCCAAGTTCAAACTCAGTTTTTGAATGCCTTACTCAGCGGAACATTTAATTTTGGACAATCGCATACGTCCATTGAGTCAAAAAGCGATCATGTGTTTGTTTTAAAGCCCCAAAAGGGCACCGCTGGGGATGTGGTCTCTGCTACGATCGAGGTCTCTCCCGATTCAAAAAAAATTCACTCTGTTCTTTTGGGTCACTCTTCAGGAAATCTGACCGAAATTCACTTAAAGGAAATCAAGCTCACCTCAAAGTTTGATGACACGCTTTTTCACTTTGTGCCAGACCATAACACCGACAAGATCGTTGAGTAAGTTCCCAAATTGCGCTCTGGTTCATTCGTGATGATAAACCAGAGCGCTGGTATGGGTGCTTTGCGGTTGAGGCAAAGCATTGGCGAAGTTGACGGGTCAAGGTTGAAGTTTGTTTTTTTATCAAAAGAAGGTCATTTTTAAGGGGTTATTTTAGTGCGCACGGCCAACCCTCTGCTTCTACTCTAGAGAAAGTTTTAACGGCCGTGCGCGATTGTACCTAAAATAATGCTCCCTAAGGCCCCTCGTCGAGGCAAAGAATACACGAGCTACTTTAGAGTAACTTCAATGCAAGTTGTGCAGCTGAGTTCGCTTGCGAAAGCACCGAAGCACCTGCATGTTGCAGAATTTGCTTTTGCGCCATTTGTGAAGTTTCCTCAGCAATATCCGTATCGGCAATCCGAGAACGAGCTTCTGTCAGATTTTCTTTTTCAATGCCGATTGTGTTCACGGTAGAGGCTAATTTGTTTTGCATTGCACCTAAACCGGCTCTCGCACCCGAAACGGTAGCGATCGCTTCGTCGAGTTTATCAATCGATTCCCGAGCAGATTCGATCGATTTGGCTTCAATATCGCCAATTCCTAAAGTACTCGTCGAAATATTGTAATCGCTTACTTTAAATTGAATCCGGTCTGCTTCGTTATTTCGAGATCCCACTTGGATTTCCAAGTTTTCTTTCGGAGCTTGTCCGTTTAGGAGTGGTGTTCCGTTGAAGTTAGTCACGTTAGAAATACGGTCTACTTCTGATTTTAAGCTTTGATATTCTTTATCGATAAAGCCCCGCTCACGATCACCGATGGTGTCGGAAGAAGCTTGGATCGAAAGTTCGCGCAAGCGAGTCAAAATGTTACCTGTTTCAGCCAATCCACCTTCAGCCACTTGGACTAAAGAGACGCCGTCGTTGGTATTTCTTTCTGCTTGTCTTAACGAGCGAATTTGCGCGTGCAAGTTTTCGCTGATGGATAATCCTGCGGCGTCATCGCCTGCAGAAGTGATCCGATTACCAGACGCTAATCGTTGAAAGCTCTTCTCTACCCCTTCGTTTGTCTTAGATAGTGCATGTTGAGCTGCCATCGAAGCCATGTTTGTTCCAATTCTTAATCCCATACTAATTGCCCTTTCGCATACGTTCTGCGTGACCGATTCCCCTGAACCGATACTTATTTGACGCTCACAAGATTAGTATATAAAACTATTTAACTTGATGCATCAAAAAAGTTGAGTAAATTAGTATTTTATTTTTAATTCCTTTAATATCAATCAGATACAAAGAAAATAATTTTAAAAAATGAACGAATTGGATTGAATTTGGAAGCCAAAGTCACTCCGTACCTGACTGGGAAAGGTGTTTATCTCCCTTCCCAGTCAGTCCGAGTGGAGTGAAATTATCCTAAGAGCTTAAGAGCGCTCATCGCATTGTTATTGGCTTGACTGAGGACCGCTACACCTGCTTGAGAGAGGATGTTTGACTTGGTTAACTCTGCAGTTTCACCAGCAACATCAACATCATAGATACGGCTTCGTGCAGATGACAAGTTTTCATCATAGATCTGCAAGTTCGCTACCGTAGAGGCAAAGCGGTTTTGGAGAGCGCCAATTTCTGCGCGATTTTCGGAGAGCTGTTTGATGGCTCCGTCAATCTTCATGAGGTTTTCTTGAGCAGCTTCTTTCGTGTTGGTGTTGATATCACCGACACCCAAAGCTTCCGTAGAAATATTGAGTTTGGCCGTGTTGTAGACGAATCGATCATGTTCAGGAGAGTTATTTAGACCCACTTGAATTTCTAGATTGTCCCCTTCACCGGAAAGCAGTTTTCTGCCGTTAAACTCGGTCGATTGTGAAATGCGGTCGATTTCAGAATGGAGTTGGCCCATTTCTTTATTGATAAAACCGCGTTCTTTTTCGCCGATCGTGTCCGAAGCCGCTTGGATAGACAATTCACGAAAGCGAACCAAAATATTGCTCACTTCGTTCATGCTACCTTCCGCTACTTGCACCATTGAAATACCATCGTTGGCGTTTCGAGTGGCTTGGCGAGTAGACCGAATGTCGGCTCTCATTTTTTCAGAGATCGCTAAACCAGCAGAATCGTCTGCTGCTCGTGCAATCCGAGTTCCGGAAGAGATCTTTTGCAAGCTCGCCTTCTGAGACTCATTGTTAATTCCTAGATTTCGTTGTGCAATCAATGACTGCACGTTCGTATTGATACGTAAACCCATACATTCCTCCTCAGGATTATTGGTCAAGTTCATCCTCCGGGCAAAGCGATCCCTATCGCTTCCTTTTTTAATCCTGGAAGATTAACTTAGTTTTTTGTTGTTGTGTGGCTGTATGCTGTACCGCCACGGTGAGTGACATTTTTCGGATTTGATCCGTCAATTACCACTCACTAAACCATATCGGTCAACAATTAGTTTACTTTAGACAATTTTAGTCAACTATCAATGAAAGTCATTGATTTGACCTATGCATCCTGTCAACTCCGCAAAGTGCTGTCTAAAATCTAGGCACAGAAATTTTACTAAGCCTCAATCATTACATAATGTTAGCGTTGGCCCAGTTCGTGAAATACATCAAGCAAGAGAGTAGAGAAAACTATGAAGAATTTTAAGTCTTTTTTGAGTTTAGGAACGTTAATCGTCGGTGGATTGTTTTTATCGGCATGTGGAAACACTGGAACAGCGAACGGAGCCTTTACGGGGACGAGTTCAAATGGACAGGCTGGCCAAGGGCAGGCCACTGTAAAAAGTATCGTTTGGCAAGTGAGCGGTGCCGCGAACTACAATTGTACGATAACTCAATCAGGGGCAAATTTTACAGTAGGCTCGACTACTCTTACTTCTGGAAACGCTCCTTCGGCGTATCAGTTTTTGAATTCGATCTTTATGGGAACGGACGGACTGGTGTCCCAGGGGGTGAATTGGGCCACCTATCCGAACTCCTTGAGTGTTACGGAAACAGATCCTTCCGGAACCCCGTACACGATCACTAACCCTGGCTCAGCAGATGGTAATACGGCAGGTTTTTCGGCTCTTGCAACTTTTATAAGCTCGAACTGTGTCAACTAAGTGCCTAATTTAGCCAGAAAGTGCCTCAAGTTGTCGTAACGCCTCGTAAGCAACGATGCTGACCGAATTTGAAAGATTTAACGACCGAATGCGCGCGTCCCACATCGGAATGCGCAAGATACTTGCAGAGAAATGATGCAGTACCCACTCGGGGATTCCGGTCGTCTCTTTACCAAAAATTAAATAAGTTCCCGCTTCAAACTGATGCTGATAAATCGTTCTTCCGCCCCGCGTTTCGATAAGTGCAATTGGGGCTTTTTCAGGAAGGCTGGCAACAAAAGCCTCGGCGGACTCGTGTACCTGAACGGCTAAGTGCTCCCAGTAATCTAAGCCCGCGCGTTTTAATGCGTGCTCCTCTAAGCTAAATCCTAAAGGCTTTACCAAATGCAATGTGGACCCTGTGCCCAGGCACAACCTCCCAATCGTGCCCGTATTTTGGGGAATCTCGGGCTCGATCAGAACAATATTTAGCTTTGCATGAATCACGGGATTGGCTCTTAGGCGATTAAGGCTTCAAATGGTTGAGCATCCGGGGGAAGGGAATAGTTTCTCTTACGTGTTCTACTCCTGTAACCCAGGCGACCGTTCGCTCTACACCCAATCCAAATCCTCCGTGCGGCACACTTCCAAAGCGCCGAAGATCCAAATACCACTCATAATCTTTTAAATTTAACCCGTGTTCCGTGATGCGACGAGTGAGCACGTCTACTTGATCTTCCCGTTGGCCGCCTCCAATAATTTCGCCGTATCCAAACGGTGCAATCAGGTCTGCGCCTAAGGCGTATTTGCCATCGTGATCGACCCCTTCGCCATCAGGCGCATCTGCGTGTTTGAAGTAAAACGCCTTAATTTTAGAGGGAAAGTGATGGATAAAAACGGGCTTTCCAAATTCTTCGCCCAGCGCAGTTTCGTGAGGCGCGCCAAAGTCTTCGCCCCAGGGAATTGAATGCCCTCGTTTCTCTAGAATCTTGAGCGCCTCGTCGTATGAAATTCGGGGAAACGGACTAACAATACTTTCTAACTCCTTTTGATTTCTCTCTAAGAGGGCAAGCTCCGGCTGACAATGTTCAAGGCAATGCTTAATGATGTGACAAACAAATGCTTCACCCAAATCCATCACATCCGTAAGCGTTGCAAAAGCCATTTCGGGCTCCACCATCCAAAACTCGGTCAAGTGCTTCCGGGTTTTTGATTTTTCGGCCCTAAACGTAGGTCCGAAGGTGTAAATATTTCCGAAAGCAAATGCGCCGGTTTCACCGTAAAGCTGACCCGACTGGGTTAAAAAGGCTTTTTCGTCAAAATAAGGAGTAGAGAATAAGGTAGAGGTCCCTTCGCACGAAGTCGGAGTGAGGATCGGTGGATCAAAGCGGATGAATCCTCTTTCTCGAAAAAATTGCTGAATAGCAAAGAAGATTTCAGAGCGCACGCGGAGGGCAGCCCACTGCCTTTGGCTTCTAATCCAAAGGTGCCGGTGTTCCATCAAAAATTCCACACCATGCTCTTTATTGCTGATCGGGTATTCCTGCGCGATTTGAACGACTTCAATCTTTTGAACGGTTAATTCAAACCCGACTTTAGAGCGAGCATCTTTGCGGATCTTACCGGTGACCTTGATGGAGGACTCTTGCGTGAGCTTTTCAAACTCTTCAAAGCTTGTCTCTTCGCACTCTCCCTTCACTAATACCCCTTGGGTGATTCCCGAGCCGTCCCGAAGCATCATAAATTTGATTTTTCCAGACGATCGTTTCTGATGAATCCATCCACAAAGGGATACGGTTTTACCGTCGTAGGCCTCTAAGTTTTTTGCAATCGAACTAATGGTCATTCTAGTCATTTTAATTCCTTAATTCTGATCCATTAATAATCAAGCGCAAACTTCGCAATTGTTCGCACGTAGGCACCGCTTGCGCCTTTGCGCGGATTGTAGGGCAGGTAGCCTAAATCATACGCGGTATTGGCTAAATCGATATGCGCCCATTTTTGGCCTTCGCGAATAAATTGTTTTAGAAAAATTGCTCCGCGAATCGTGCCTCCGTTAGAATCGTTGGCCACGTTCGCAATGTCTGCGGTGTGTGACTTTAAATCTTCAAAGTAGTCATCATACAAAGGGAGCTGCCACAAGCGCTCGTGAGTTTCTGCGCAGGCGTTTTGAATTTCACCGACCAGTTTGTCGTCGTTTGAAAACAAGGCACTTGCGAGTTTCCCTAAGGCAATCGAGCACGCCCCAGTAAGAGTAGCCGCATTCAGTACCACATCGGGTTTATAATCTTGCGCTAAATCAAGTGCATCGGCCAAGACGAGTCGCCCTTCGGCATCCGTATTGATAATCTCGACCGTTTTTCCGTTCCGCGCAGTAATCACATTACCGGGTTGCGTCGCCGAGCCCGAAGGCATATTTTCCGTAAACACAAGAATCGTCACCAGTTTATTTGGACATTCAAGTCGGGAAGCCAGTAGCGTTGCGCCCAATATCGCTGCAGCCCCGGTCATGTCATGCTTCATGTCCTCCATCTTCATCGATGGCTTGAGTGAAATACCCCCTGAGTCAAAGGTGACCCCTTTTCCCACCAGCGAAACGGTTTTACTGTTTTTGTTGCCCTTGCCTTTTGGAGTATACTCTAAAATGACCACGCGCGCTTCTCGGTCGGACCCGGCACTCACGGAAAGAAAAAGATTCATTTTTTCTTTCCGAGCTTGGGCTTCATCCAACACGGTACATTTTAAGTCGTATTTCTTCGAAAGTTTTTTGATTTCGTCTGCGAAATATTCAGGCGTCCCGAAATTCGAAGGCTCGTTCGAGAAATCTCGGGTCGTAAAGATGCAGTCCACCGTGATCAATACATGGGAAACGAGTTCTTCTAAAGTCTTCTTTAGTTTTGTGCTTTCAGTTACTAACGTTACCGACTCAAGCTTATGAGCAGATTTGGGTGGGTGTGATTTATGTTTTTCGAACGTATAAGACGTTAAATAGAATCCTTCTAAAAAAGCGGTAAGGTAATTCATTAAATCGGACTGATCAAGCGTTTCAGCAAGTCCATCCACATCGATGTCGAAGTGTTTGATCTTTTCGGCGCTCAGTTTGTTAAAGACGACGGCGCCCGTTTGCCTGGCTTTCTCGGGCGAATCATTCTTTTTATTGCCAAATCCCGCAACCAGCAGGTTGTGCTTTTCAATATACGAACCGCGAATGAAATAGGCGCTTTTTGCGGCCCCGGTAAATACTTTATGCTTCACGAGGTCTTCGACTTCGGTCAATGTGTTGTGCTTGATGTCGGCCTCTTTTTTATCATTTTGAAAGTAAAAATACCCTACAGTATCCCCGTTAAATTCTCCAGACACGGACAGGGGGATAAGAGAATGGATCAGGTCTTCTTTTTTATTTGATTTCGTCATGATTTGGGCGCTCCTCTGTAATTTATGTTGAGCGCCCATCATACCACTGTTTTTTAATTTCATAATCAGTTAAGTTTAGGGTGAATCATGATCAAGCGTTATCAAAATTCAGCTGGGGTGTTGACGCGTATTGCTGACACTTTTATTGTGGGTATTTCATGGGTCGTGGCCTACCCCGTTCGATTTCAATTGCTTCAGTTGATCCTCCCAGGAGAAGTTGAGCGACCAGAGATTTCCAAATACTACGCATTGATCCCTTTGGTGTTGATTCTATGGGCCGCCTCTTTTCAGACCTTTGGAGTTTACCGGTATGACCGTGTTCTTCGAAGGTCTACTGAAATCTTTACGTTAATCAGAGCACACCTTGCAACACTGGTCCTGTTCACTGCGCTGACTTATTTCATTACGCAGTATCGCTTTTCTCGGGGTGTGATTTTGGTTTTCGGAGCGGAAGTGTTGTTGGCTTCCTTTTTGTTTCGGGTCATTTTTAGGAAAATCCTTAGAATTTTGCATCGCCGAGGCGTTTTGGATGTTCCAATGGTGATGGTGGGAGAAGGGGGAGCGCTCAAAAAAGTGATTCTTCAAATTCAAAAATACCCTGAGCTTGGAATTTCTATTTTAGATACCGTAGGACCAGACCGCTATCAGAGCTTAATTTCGATCATCGAATTCAAAAAGCCAAAAATTGTGTTAGTGGCTTTACCTCATTTGGAAACGCAGCTTCTTCACCGAACCATCCAGCAGTTAAAGGATTTTCCAACCGAAGTGATGATTTTGCCCGATTTTAGCGATTTTTTTGCACTTGGTGCGACGGTGGATCGATTCGAAGGCATCCCACTCATTCAGCTGAACGAGTCCCCTCTCATTGGCTGGCATACCTGGCTTAAGCGCTGTTTTGACTTGGCGTGCTCTTTTGCTGCGCTTGTACTCTTGTCTCCGTTATTTCTTTTGATCGCCGTATTGATCCGGCTCACCTCGCAGGGGCCCATCTTCTATGGACAGCAACGAATGGGACTAGACGGAGTTACTTTTAAAATGCTTAAATTTCGATCCATGAGGGTTGATCAGGCGGACACGGGGACCGGTCAGGGTTGGACCGTGAAAGATGATCAAAGGCGCACCTGGATTGGAAAAATATTGCGGTCTACCAGTTTGGATGAGCTCCCACAACTTTGGAACGTGTGCAAAGGGGAGATGTCTTTGGTGGGACCGAGGCCCGAGCAACCCTATTTTGTAGAGAAATTTAAAGCGGACATTCCCAACTATATGCTGCGGCATAAAGTAAAGGCCGGGATAACTGGATGGGCTCAGATTAACGGCTGGCGGGGGGATACTTCTTTAGAAAAGCGAATTGAATGCGATCTTTATTATATTCGCAATTGGTCACTTTGGTTAGACTTTAAAATTATTATCCTGACCTTTTTCAAGGGGTTTATTCACAAGAATGCGTATTAGGAAAATTGATCTTTATGTTTTTAAAGAAGTCCTCAGTCCTTTTTTGGGGGGGATTTTTTTCCTGGCGTTTCTATTTTTGATGTTTCAATTTTTAAAACTTGCCGAGTTTTTTATTATTCATGGAGTACCGCTTCATCAATTGTTTAAAATCGTCGAATACATGGTGATTACCTTCTTACCCTTAGGACTTCCCATTGCAATGCTGGTGGGCGTTTTGGTTGCCTTCAGTCGGTTTTCAAGCGATAGCGAAATTGTCGCCATGAAGGCAAGCGGGATGAGTCTTTGGCGGATTTCTGTGCCTGTCTTTGCTTTGTCATTTGGAGTAGCGGCCTTTGCGCTCATGCTGAGTCTAAATTGGGCGCCCTGGGCGGAAACGGCGCTTCGGCGGCAGCTCATTCGCATTGGAAATGCAAAGTTTTCTAGCGCAATTCAAGCAGGGACCTTTACGAGTGGCTTTTTGAATTTGTTGCTGTACACCGAAAAAGTAAATAATCGGGCTGGAAAAATGGAAAAAGTCTTTATTTTTGACGAAAGAGACCCTAAGCACCCGCTCACGGTCATCTCAAAGACCGGTGAAATTATTCGCGTTCAAGAGGGGGATGACGAAGTTGGGGGAGCGATTGTTCAATTGCAAAACGGGAGTATTCATCAAAGTTTAACGGAGTCAGATGAGTACAATAAAGTGAACTTTGGCACCTATCAAATTTACGTCGATTTAACCAAGGGCAATAGTGATTTGGCGTTCAAACCCAAGATGTTTCTTTTAGATGAACTGCTTGCAAAGCGCAACAGAGCGGTTAACCCATCGTTTGATCGGAACCAGTTTGATACCGAGATTTGGAGAAGAATTTCTATTTTATTTATGCCGATTTTTTTCGTCTTAATGGGCATGGGCTTTGGGGTCGTTCGAACGCGGGGAAGTCGAATGGGTGTATTTATGATCGCCCTGATCACGATGGGAATATATTGGCAGCTGCAGGTCAGTTGTATTTGGTGTGGCGAGCATGGAACGATTCCCGCATGGCTCGCGTTGGAATTGCCTAATCTTGGGATTGGATGTGTGGGGCTTTGGGCATTCCGAAGGGCTAACTGGTAATTTTTATTTCTAAGTTTGAGTCAAAACTATACAAGCTTTATCGTCCTCTGTACCCCGAAAAACTGTTTCGTCCCTTAACGCCTTTTTTAAAAGACCGTTTCGTCAACGGCTTAGACCTTGGGGCCGGCACAGGCTATTCCGTACGATCATTTTTGAATTACTTTCCAAATTCGGCCTTTACGCTTGTGGAGCCGGATGCAGGGATGTTGGAAGAGGCTAAGATCGGGTTAAAGCAGTACTCTCAAATAAAATCTTTCGTTGTGGGGCATGCCGAAGCGGCAGTTTTTACAGCTTCGGAATTTGATCTCGTCATGATTGGGTCGGCTTGGCATTGGATGGATCCTATCCGAATGGTACAACGGTTAGAAAATTGGGTAAAGCCAGGTGGATTGGTTTACATATTTGAGTATCAGTTCCCTCGGGCGGTTGATGCTCGAGAACTGAACGAGTGGGTTCGACGCCAATTTAATCTAAAATGGAGAGTTAATGGTCAAAAGCCGCGGGGTACCTTGAGAGAGTTAGTTGAGCCGTTAAATCTATCACCTTCTTTTGATTTAAAGGTTGAAGCAGCTATCGATCAAACGGCTACTTTAAGTCCGGAGCAGTTCATTGGCGCAGTTCGGTCTCAGTCCCGGTATTTAGACTTTGAGCATCGAACCAGTCCAGACGAAGTAATGGTGATGCAACGTGAGCTGGAAACTAAAATAATTCAGTTCTTTGAAGGTGCGTTGACGATGCCTTTCTTTTACAGAATGCAGGGATTTGGGTTCATTCGGGGTTGAAAATGCGTCAAAATAAGTTGGAGTCAGATTTTTTACGCAAAAAAGCCTAAAAAACAAGCAAATGTGAATAAGATTCGTTTTTGGTGTAACAAAAGGTCTTTATTTGTAATTTAGTTCTTTAATTACAATATATTACATTTGGTGGATAACTCGTAAAAATTGGTGGATAACTTTATTGTCCGGTCTCATTTTATATAAGATCTTATAATTCCGAACTTGAAGGCGCTAAAAATTAGATATTGATGCAAAGAAAATTACAAAAATTAATTAACAATTTGAGGAGAGTTGGGAGTCTTTTCTGGAATTGTAGGACCGTTCTTGATTCCAGTTGAGTTTGGTATTGCTTCACCCTCCGAGTTAATTTCAATTGATTTTTCAGAAAGATTGACAAAGTCGCTATTGGCGCGGGTTTTAATCAGCAAGGATTCTGGATTTAGCGTATCAAAAACGAGATGCTCTTTTGCCTTAATGACTAGGAATTTGTCTTTTCTAAGGATCAGTAAAGTGACGGGTTTTGCATCAGACTGGTACCGAACCCAAACGTCATTGAGGGCTTTAAAGGAAGCCTTCTTTTTGACCTCCTCGGGCTTTAGATCGTCACCTTTACGTAGCTTGTCTTCTGTTTGTGCCGGAGGAGCAACGGGGGTTGTAGTTGGCGCTGGAGAAGGTAAGTTGCTCGGTGCCAGCAAGTGACTAATGGGGTCTTTTGCTTTTGTTTCGGCAGGAGATGTGGCGATGAGGTTCACAGCGGGTGCTGGAGGGATTGAAGAAGTAGGGCTCGCAAGAGGTAGGCCCTCTGCTCCGTTGAATTCATCTTCCTTAATGGTTCCACTTGCGATGGCATCTTCCGTAAACTCTTTATGCTTTTCTTTTCGCTTATGGTTTTGAGGCTTAAAAAATAAAAATACGACTGCCAATATAATGATAAATGAGACCGATCCAATGATCATCCAGCGTTTATTTTGCTCCAGCTCTTTGGACTCAAATACGTACCCTTCGTGACCTTTTTCCTTGTTGGGGCGCTCTTGGAACTTTTTTTCCAAAAATTCGTGGTGTTCTTGCACTAGTTTTTCTCCGGGTAATCCTAGGGCTTTCGCATAAGAAACCAAAAAGCCACGGGTAAAGGCTCGGGCAGGGAGATCAAGGTAGTGGTCATTTTCAATGGAAGTGATAATTTTGCTGTGAATACGAGTCGTTGCTGCCATCTGTTCGATGGATCTCCCCAGTGCGATTCTTCGGTACTTTAAGGTTTCGCCTATAGTGATTGGAGGGGAGGGTTCTTCATTCATTTTTAAGGAATTTCCTTCAGGAGTTGATCGGCCTCTGAAGCGGCATCGGACATTGGGAAAAGGAGTCGGATTTCAACTAGCTTGGCTCGCGCTACATCATATCTTTTTTGTCGAATGAGAGTTTTTCCCAATGCAAGGTGCGCAGAAGTATTTTGAGCACAATTAGATTTAGAGGCTTGATCAAAGTCGAGTTGGGCACGCCGTAAGTCATTTCGGCCGAGTTCAATTTGGCCCCTGTAGTAGGCAGCGATACAGCTCATGGCTGAAGGCGTTTCGAGGACTTTGTTTAAATAATAAAGTGCTTTGTCCGTTTGCGTTTTTTTAAAGTACAATATTCCCAGATTCGTTTCTGCTATGTTTGCATCCCGATTGGTCAAGTCTTTTGATGCCTCCATCAAGAAAGGCTCTGCCTCCGAAAGTCTGTTTTCATCCAGATAAATTTTCCCTAACGTATTTTTGGCTTGCGAATAATGCGGGTCGAGCTTGATCGCTGTCTGTGCAGCCGTTTCCGCAAGTTTCAGCTCCCCTTTTGAATAGTAGGCCATACTGTAGTAGTAGTAGGTCACGGGCAATTTAGAATTGAGCTTATTGACTTCCTCGAGGCTTAGAAGGGCATTGGTCGCGTCCCCTTCCGAGAGAGAAGCACTCGCCATCTGAAGATACATATCGACGCGGTCTTGTTCGGAAAGTGCTTTGTGTTTTTTACCTGAAGGAGTAGCGCATCCG
This sequence comes from Oligoflexia bacterium, assembly GCA_903842755.1. Lineage (GTDB taxonomy): Bacteria > Bdellovibrionota > UBA1018 > UBA1018 > CAIMNF01 > CAIMNF01. Next base: position 3,335 of record CAIMNF010000613.1, on the reverse strand, counting down.
CCAAGGATGCTGGCACAAATCGCGACAGACCAAAAAGTAAGCAAATGACTCATGGATTCTAGGATAACGCCGAAGGCAAGAGAAGTGCAAGCGATTCAATGTGTGGAGTCTGAGGAAATAAGTCCAATGCCGCAAGTTGCTCGAGTTGGAATCCATTTTGAGAAAGCCGATAAACATCTCGTGCAAATGAGTCGGCGTCACAGCCGACCAGAATGATCCCATCTATTTTAACCTTTTTGATCAGGCCAATGATCGAGTGAAAATCATTGCCTAAGCCCTCGCGGGGCGGATCTAAAATTACCGTAATTCTTTTGTGTGCATATTCGCGAAATTGAACCGACTTGAGCCACGATTGCACCGATTTTGAGTGCGGATGAAAGTGAGAAGGCAGTGAATTTGGACGAATTTTTGGTGCGCTTACGTCGACACAATGGACTTCTGAAAAATGAGGAATTAATGGAATGCTTAAATTTCCTTGGCCGCCATAGAGGTCAAGGAGGACGGCCGACTTCGTGGAATTCCCACTCTTTAGAACGTGATTGGCGGATTGATAAACCCATTTTTTAAGGAGCTCGTTTTGCTGGTAATGAACTTGTTTAAAGCCGTGGGCTCCGTGTTTTTGATTCCATGCGGTGGTAACCTTGCCGTGGGAATCTACCTCTAACTCAACTTTAAAATCGGAGTCAAACTCTGCAAAGCCTTTTTTCTTCGTTGCACTTAAAACGGCATTGATTTCGGGTTGCGCGATTTCACATTGCTCAATTGCAATCACTTGGTGAGTGCTCTTTTCGTAATAACCAAATGCAGGTGAGTTTCCAGTTGTTCCCCGGAGCTGAATGCGATTCCGATAGTGATAAATTTGTTCGGCGGGGAAGAGTTGTAAGTCGACTTGTTCCGTGCTGACTCCAGCGCGTTTTAGGGCGTGCAGCATCCCTTTTTGCTTGGTCTCGAATTGAAGAGGATACGGTAAGTGTTGCCAAGTGCAACCCCCACACCGAGTAAATACGGGGCAGGGGGGAACGACTCGAAGAGAAGAGGGTGTAATGATTTCAAGGAGTTGTCCTTGAGAATAGGATTTGTGTTGCTTTAAGATTTTGACCTTTACGACATCACCCGGAGCCGTAAAAGGAACAAAAATGACTTCCCCGGAAGCGGATTTTGCTACGCCAGAACCCCCTCTCGCAAGGTCGGTAATGGTAACAGTTAGTTCTTCATGGGGTGAGGGTATAGCGGTCACTTAATGCACAAAGAGTCGGTCATCATTTCGGGGTGCTGTCTGCGTGTGCATGCCCCTGAAACGCGGTGCTCATCTGCGGCAGCGAGATCCCGCACGCTCAGTTCACCCGCCTGAGTGAGGGCCCCGTTTGTAAAATCAACATAAAGGTTGTGCCCGTGATTGGCCGAAGACTTAAATTCATAAATCCATCGGTCGTGGTTTCCATTCGAAACGATTGAGTCAGGCGTGCCAAGCAAAGATAGAACTTTGCTTTCCGACATGCCGGATTTCATGGCAGCAACATTTTGAGAGTCTTCTGCTCCCAATGTTGCACAACCAGAAACTCCAGCTGCGAGTTGAAGGGACGTTAGAACCAGAATTAATACTTTTCCGTACTTCATGCTTAAAGTTTAACTGAAATGCGCGAGACCTTCAGTAAAAAATCGATACTTCGTTTAAATAAATACTTGTAATGTAATAATTTTTTGACGCAGCCGCCAGCGGAATGACGCTCGGGCGCCGTCTATGCGATTGAACCCATTTAGGAATCGTAAACTTCGAAAACTCTCTTGGATTCATCCTTTTTTGAAAGTCGCCCATGACAGAAATATGACGCGGAATGAAAATGCAATCCGTCAAAATGCCGTATTCCTGTTGTGAAGTCCTGCCTAAGCATAGACACAAGAGTTTCCTGCTGCTAGAGTGCATCTAAACCTATATGTCTAAAAACATTCGAAATTTTTGTATTATTGCTCACATTGATCATGGGAAGTCGACTTTGGCGGATCGCTTGCTTGAAAAAACGGGTACCGTCACGGCGCGCGAAATGGAAGCCCAGTTTTTAGATAACATGGATATCGAGCGCGAGCGCGGAATTACGATCAAAGCGCAGAGCGTGAGATTAAATTATAAAGCGAAAGACGGACAAACCTATATTCTCAATCTGATCGACACTCCAGGACACGTCGATTTTACGTACGAGGTTTCCCGTTCCTTAGCTGCGTGCGAAGGGGCGATCTTGGTCGTCGATGCGACCCAAGGGGTCGAAGCCCAAACACTGGCCAATGTCTTTTTGGCCCTCGAAAACAATTTAGAAGTTTTTCCCGTCATCAATAAAATCGACTTACCTTCGGCAGATCCAGAGGCCGTAAAAAAAGAGATCGATGAAGCCATTGGCTTGGTGGACACCTCGCGTTCGGTTTTAGCGAGCGCAAAGTCGGGGATTGGAATTGAGGATGTTTTAGAGGCCGTGATCCATTACATACCGCCCCCCCAAGATCGAGATCAAGAAAAGCTGCGAGCGCTTATTTTTGATAGCTGGTTTGATCCATACCAAGGGGTTGTGGCGCTGGTGAGAGTTTTTGAAGGAACCATGAGGCCCGGGATGAAGGTAAAGCTTTTTCATGTCGGCAAAGAGCTTGAAGTAAACAAAGTGGGAGTTTTTTCGCCAAAATATACTGACTTTCCGGTCCTCAGGAGCGGCGAAGTCGGCGCAGTGATCTGTGGAATCAAAGACGTAAGGGACATGAAAGTTGGGGATACGATTACCGATTCCCTTGATCCGGCGCTCGAGTCGCTGGGAGGCTTCAAGGAAGCAAAGCCCATGGTGTTTTGTGGCGTGTATCCCATTATCAGCGATGATTATGGTGAACTCAAAGAATCGCTCGAAAAGCTAAGGCTAAATGATTCCGCCATTTCTTACGAGCCCGAAACCTCCTCCGCGTTGGGTTTTGGTTTTCGCTGCGGGTTCCTGGGACTTCTCCATATGGACGTTGTGCAGGAGCGGTTGAGTCGCGAATATGGCCTTAACATTATTACGACAGCGCCTTCCGTTGTTTATCGTGTCACCTGTATTGGCGGTGAATCGCTGATGGTGGATAATCCAGCGAAACTCCCCGATCCAATGCAAATTGAGAAAATTGAAGAGCCTTACATTCGACTCACGATTCAAATGCCTTCCGAGTACGTGGGAGTGGTGATGGCGCTTTGTAATGAGCGGCGGGGAATTCAGGAAAAGCTCGACGGAACAGCACATGCAGTTTTGAATAAAATTGCCGAAGCCAGAAGTGAATTGGATGCCGTTCTTGCTTACAACGAAGGAATTTCAGACGAGATTATC
>CAIMNF010000612.1 GCA_903842755.1 Oligoflexia bacterium | reverse complement strand
GATCTTTTGCTTCCAGTCATCCAGAATTGAGTTCGAGCGCGATGATTTAAAAAAATGAGAAGCGAAATTACTTTAAAAATTCCGTTTGAGTATGACTTAGAAGTTGCCCCTGATTCAACAAAGGGCGTGATGCTTTTGCACGGGTTTTCAGAGCATCGGGAAAAAGCAAGAAAGCGACTTTTAGGTCCGGATCCTTTAGTGGGGGTGACTATTTTTTCTCCGAATGCACCGTTTCCGGCCCCCGTTCGGGTTCCAGTTGCAGGGAATCGGGGAGAGTTCGAGTACAAAAGAGCCTATTCCTGGTATTTTCGTGATCCGAAATCAGGCGATGAAATGGTGCCCCCCTTGCTGAGTGCAAACGCTATTCTTACGGTGATGAAATACTTAGAATTGGTTCAAAAAAAATGGATCCTCATTGGTTTTTCGCAGGGTGGATTTTTTGCACCGTTTTTAATTCACGCGGGACTTTCTGTTCAAGCCATCATTGGAGTAGGAGCGGCCTTCAACCCCGAAAATTATAAAGGGTTGCCGCCCATCTCCGTTTACGGCCTTCATGGGATGCAAGATGAGGTCGTGTCTCATTCCTATAGTCAAAAGAGTTTTGAAGAGATCAAAGCAATGGGCTATGGCAAAAATTATTATTCGCTTCCCGGACTTGGTCATACTTTAGATGAGCAGGGGCGAAGGCAGATTCGAGAGATTTTGATTCAAGAAGATTGGATTTGCCGCTAATCTTCGATCTTACTCATAAAGCTCGCGGCGGTGGTTTCGTCCAATGGGACGAAACGGTCGCCAGCATAGTCGTAAAAATGAACGGTTGCATTTGCGAGTTCAAACCACCAGCCGTGGACTCTAATTTTCTTTTGGGCTAATTTTTCTTGGATGATCGGATAAGTCATTAAGTTTTCAACTTGTTTAATGACGTTAATTTGCGAAAGCCGGTTGTGGGCAGCCAAATAGCGGTAAGGGGGCAGGTCCAGTTGAAACGATTCCAGTGAAACGTCGGCGTGCCTTAGCCATGCTTTGAGATTGGGAGTAGAGATTTTTTCACGACCCTTCATCAGCTGAAACATTGCGCCGCATTCCGAGTGACCGCAAACCACAATATCTTTCACTCCCAAATTCATAATCGCGAATTCAATAGCGGCCGCCTCGGATTCGTCTGTATCCGAAAGGCCATTTTTTCCGCATCGGGGAACAAGGTTCCCTACATTTCGGATCACGAATAGATCGCCAGGATCTGTGGAGGCAAACCAATTCGGGGCAACTCGGCTGTCCGAACAAGTAATAAACAAGGTGTCAGGGAATTGACCTTGCGCTAGTCGTTCGAACGTCTCGAGTAATTTTGGGCGTACGTTTTTTCGAAAATCAACGATTCCCGTTACAAGCTTTTTCATATTTTAAAAAGCTTATCATAACTTTAGGATTCCGTTTTTGAAATTCTTCTTAAATTCCACGTCCAACCCGGCACTGACAGAGCACTAATCACCCATTTCGTTATGTCGCAATGGTACCAAGCCACTCCGTTTCGGTAATCGCTGGGATGAGCATGGTGGTAATTGTGATAACCTTCCCCAAAAGAGAAAAACGAAAGCCACCAGCAATCACGAGCGGAGATGCTACTCGAAGCCGGTTTAGTTCCAAACGTATGTGCAGCCGAGTTGATGAGGAAAGTGGTGTGATGTCCTAAAACCATTCGGATCAAACCGCCCCATAGCAACCCGCCCCAGGGACGACCGCAGGCAAGTCCAATTAGAAAAGGAAGACCAAATCCTACGACCAGTAGAATCAAAATGTAGTTCCGATGTTGCCACATGACGAGTCGGTCTTTTTGAAGGTCCCGCACATTTTCTAACTCGGGTTTTTCACGGTCAATAAAGTAGATCCAACCCATGTGGGCCCAAAAAAATCCCTTGGAAATATTATAGGGGTCTTGGTCCTTGTCTGAATAACGATGATGAATGCGATGATCCGATGACCAAGCCAGTGCCGAATTTTGAACGGCAGAAGCCCCAAAAATAAGCCAAATAAACTTTACAAACGCATTACATTCGTAAGACCGGTGTGAAAAATACCGGTGGTAACCTGCTGTAATGGATAAGCCTGCAAGAGTATACATGAACAAATAATTTGCAAAATCGGCCCAAGCAAAGCCCGCCGTCCGAACGTAGAGAATTCCCAAGGTAAGCGCAAGGATGGGCGACAACGTAATGACGATCGCATTGGTCCAAGAAAGGGTGTAGCGCGGCGGCTTCACTATTTCTAATTTAGGTTCTAATTTGGAGCCTTGAGGAGTGACCGCGATTTGACGTTTGAGTGCCGGTTCGGAAAGAGAGTAATTTGCATTTGCCATATTCTCACTATCGCCCAATTGATGGGCAAGGGATAGGGTGCCAAGGTAAGTCTAATGTAAGTTGGGCTTAGGCTCGATTTTAACGGGTAATGAGGTGGTGGACGATCGTCGCATTTTGAAAAAGAAAGAAGACGCCCGCAAGGCCAAGGATTGCAAAAATAGGTTTTTTATAGCGCATTAGTTTATTCATGATTCGTCTCTTTCTGTTCGGTCACGGAATCAGTTTTATTTAGCTTTTTTAGCGCGTACGTAGAAATAATTTACAGTTTCGCCGCTGGAAGGAGAAACATAACCCGCCCATTTTTCTAAAGAGATTATTTGAAGTTGAGCCGCTTTGAGTAAGTTTTGAATCGTAAATTGTGATTTTCTAAACTTTTCAAAACTGGAATCCCCATAACGGAGCGAAACTGTTTCGACTTCGGAACCGCTAAGAGGCGCTTCGAAAGAACACCAAAGTTCGCCCTCATCTTTTAGGGCGTTTTGAATATCGGTCAATAGTTTATATTCATCAGGGATGAATTCGAAAAGTCCAAATGCCGTAAATAAATCGACCGTAGCCGAATCAAGGTGGGGAAGTCCACGCTCCAAATCTTGAACGATCGTTTTTGAGTATAACTCGAACCGGTTGGCTTCTTCGATCATTCTTGAAGAGAGATCGATCCCTAACGTGTAACTAAAATCAACTCCTAAGGCGCGCAGCTGCTGTGAGACGTACCCATTCCCACAGGCCAAGTCTACCCATTGCGTTCTAGTTACTTTTAGAGTTTGGACAGTGGAGTGGAGCCATTGAGGGAGTGAATACTGCGCTTTTTTTACAAACTCGTTATACGAAGGAGCAATCGTATCGTAAGCTTCGCTAATGATTTTGTTCGCCATAAAATAATTATTTATGATAAAAACCGGGGAGCACAAGGAATAAAATGTTATTTTGTTTTTTTTACGTAAACTAAACCTATGACCCGTCTCGGTTTGATCTTCACGTTGGTTTTCAGCTTAGTATGCTTTCGCGGGGCTAAGGCCGCAGAGTCGTTGCCCGTAGAAGAAGTAAACGCATTGCAGCTCAGTACGGAAAAAAGTGCGGAGCAAATCCCGGGGCTAGTGGTTTCTTCAGAAAGCTTTGTGCTGCATAAGCAAGCGGTCAATGGCGAAATTCAGTATTATATTCGACTCACGGGAGCCTATCAACCTCATCAAATTAAAAGTTTAGTGTATCAGGTTGGGAATGTGGAGCCGATTAAAATTGCGATCAGCCCGAAGGGTACTTTTGAGTTCTATGTCATTTTGGAAAGCACGGATGTGCCTATTCGGTTTTGGGCCGATTATGGAGATCACTTTGTGGCGGAAAACACGTATCGCTTAAAAAGTACTTGGGTTTTCTCAAACCCATACCGACTGCGGGGGGATGTGGGTGTTTCCGTTTCCGCATTGAATTATGCCGAAACAGATGCCGTGAGTACGTTTAAGGTATCCGAATTAGGACTTACGATTAAGGGCGGCTTGGCTCAGCTTTTGTCACCCCGATTCGAAATAAGCGGGAACGCATTTGGTACGCTGATTCCTTTTGGGCTTTCTAAGTCACCCTCCACAATCAATGACCCTCGGTTTTATGGAATCAACGGACGGATCGGCTACAAACTGATTGAATTGTCTCCGCGGGATTCAATCATGGTGATGGCGGGGTATTATATTTGGGGACAAATTATTGCTCAGCAAAGCTATTTGAATACCTATGGCGTGGGATTGCTGAGT
>CAIMNF010000611.1 GCA_903842755.1 Oligoflexia bacterium | reverse complement strand
TGAATCTCTGCTTGTGACTTTTGGAGGAGTTCTTGATATTTCACAAAACGGGCCTGCATATCGGCTTGTTTTTTCTTTTTTGCAGTTTCGCTCAATGCCCCTTGTTGCTTTTGGAAGTCTTCCTGCATTTTTTTCAATGCGGTTTCTTCCCCTTGAAGTTCACCCTTTTTCTTATTAAAGGCTTGCTCTAGCTCGCTCTTTGCCTTTTTGCCTTGATCCGAGGTCTGAATTGCTCGCTGCATATCAATCAAACCAATTTTATATTCATCCGCACGTGCCGAAAACCCGCCACACCCCACTAAGAAAATCAAAGCTGCTAAACCCAATTTCATGAACATATCCTTTCTGATATTAATTGCCTTAACCATACCCTAAAAAGGTTGGCCGATAAAGAAAATGAATACTGGACTATCTTCCAACGATTGCTTAAGCGGTGAAGTCTGCCTTGCCACAGGAAAGCCCCATTCGAATCGAAGCGGTCCGAGAGGCGAAAACCAGCGAATACCGAACCCGTAGTCCTGTCGCAGACCGAACCCTTGCCCCTGAGAAAAGAGGGGCACATTCAAGAACGAATTTCCGACATCATAAAACAATACCCATTTAATTCCGGCTTCTTTTATGAGGGGGTGCTCTAACTCAAACAATGAGTAAAACTCGGCCGAGCCTCCCACTTGCTCAATAGCGCCTGCGGGCTGTGTGGTCGCATTATTTGGTCTTCCAAGCCAGGGCGCTAATGAGAACGCATCAAACCCTCGCATGTTCCAAGGTCCGCCTAAATAGAACTTTTCAGCAGGAGGAATTCCCTGCCCACCGGTATCCGCCATCGCACCAAACTCGGTGCTATTTTTGAACACAAAGTTTCCGTAAAAGTTATTATAGTACCGATTATTCAAGATCAGCTTTGCAAAGTTCTTTGATCCCCAAAGCCCCGCATACTCAAGGGATGCACTTTGGTAGTTTCCGCCAGTCGTTTCAAAGCGATTATTTCGCTTATCTCGCACTACACTCAGCACGATACTCGATAAAAATCCGCGATCCAACGTATCGTCTGCAACCAAACTTGGAAGGGCTGGGTTATAGTTGTTTGGATAATTCGTTTGGTCATTGGTGTTGTAAGCATAGGACTGCAAAATACTCATTTGCTCGAGCTTGTAAGTAATGAAGCCTTGAATGTCATCCGTCAATGGGTGCCCTAATTTAAGATGGGCGCCCGTTCTTCGAGTCAAATACCGGTTCGGAAGTGGTGAATTTGACATGAATAAATCGATGCCCGCGCTATAATCCGTATCCCACGCATAGGGATCGGTGAAACTTACGCTCACACTTCTTACGGTATCAAGCTTACCCCATTGAATTTCCAACCCTAAATTCTGACCTCGTCCAAAAAGATTGATCTCTTGGATTTTACCTTGAAAGAAAAACCCTTGAACGGAACTGTAGCCCGCACCCAAAGTCACACTACCGGTCGAGCGCTCTTTAATTTGAATATCAATATCGAGGAGATCGTCCCGTCCCTTTCGCGGCACTTGATTAAACTGAACTTCGCCCGGCGCAAAATATCCCAAGCGCTCAACCCGCTCTTTGGAAATTCGAAGTTTTGATCCACTAAACAGCTCACCCTCGTAAATGCGGAGCTCGCGGCGAATGACTTTGTCGTAGGTTTTACTGTTCCCGTTTACTCGAATTTCGCCAAAGTGAACTAAATTTCCTTTTTCAAACCCGTATTCGATGGAGAGGGTCTTAGCGGCATCGTTAAATTCCATTTTAGGCACTACGTTTGCAAATGCATAGCCCAGGTCTTGATACTTTTCGGTAAGCCGTTGGATATCGGCATTCCGTTCGGTAATCGAAAAAGTTTGCCCGACCGGAAGGTGAACTTCTTTTCCAAGCTCTTCTTTTGAAAAAAGTAGGTCACCGGTGTAATCATACGAAGAGATCGAATATTGTTCGCCTTCTTCTACGTAAACCGAAATATAAACGTATTTCTTATCTTCACTAACCGTGATGATTGGATTTTCATACCTAAACTTTACATAGCCGTGATCGAGGTAATAGTAAACCAAGCGTTGGAGGTCATTCTTAAAAGCTGCTTCCTTGAATGTCCCTGTGCTGGTTAGAAAACTTAAGCTTGTGCCTTCTTTGGTTTCCGCAAATACGGACTTTAACTGATCTTCTTGAAAATGCTTGTTATTTAAAAATACGATTTGCTTGATTTCGACCTTATCGTAATCGGCTACCTTGTAAAC
>CAIMNF010000610.1 GCA_903842755.1 Oligoflexia bacterium | reverse complement strand
TTGGTTATATTATTGGCCCAAAAACATCTAGCTTCTTGATGGCGGGTGGAATTCTCTCCAGTTTTGTGCTCATCCCGCTGATTGCACTGTTTGGTGGGAACCAAGTAGAGCCGCTTTTTCCAGCAAAAATTTTGATCAAAGAAATGAGTATTCACGAAATATGGAAAAATTATATTCTCTATATTGGGGCCGGGAGTTTGGCCTGTGGTGGGGTGGTTTCATTGGTTCAAAGTTTGCCCGCAATGGTTCGAGGGGCGGTAGAGGGAATTGCCAGTGTACGGGGCGTAAGTTCAGAAGTAACGGCAAAGATCCGCACTCAAGATGACTTGTCGCCCGCATTTGTGTTTTCAGGAATTGCTTTATTGATCGCTGGATTGTGGGCAGCTCCGTCGCTCCATTTAAATTTTGTATCGGTATTGTTGATTTTATTGTTTGGCTTTTTATTTGTCATGGTGAGCTCGCGCTTGACGGGTGAGGTGGGGTCGTCCACAAATCCTATTTCGGGAATGACGGTCGCGACCCTGTTAATTACCTGTTTATTGTTTTTACTGGTGGGTTGGGTTGGGCCAGAGTACCGCTTGGGGGCTTTAAGTATTGCAGCAGTGGTTTGTGTAGCTGCGGCAAATGCAGGGGGGACTTCGCAGGATTTAAAGACCGGTTTTTTGATTGGCGCAACCCCTCGCTATCAACAATTGGCGCTTTTAATTAGCGCTTTAGTGAGTGCATTGGTGATTGGTTCTACTTTAAAATTATTAAATGATGCCTCTACGGTTTATACGAAGAAAGTGCCCGCTTATTCCGTCAGTGACCGTTCCCGTTTGACCGAAAAACAAACTCTTTCGGGGCCTGAGGCGAGCGTGGACTCCAGCTCTTATTTTGTTTACCGGGTGAATGATCAATCTTCCCCACAGGAACTTAGCATTTTGAGCCCTGGGAAATATTTGGTCAATGATCAAGGCGTAGTGGTTTATGGAGTGGATCCTGGGATTAACGGCGTTTTGGATCATCGCGATGATGGTACCCATGTCGCAAAATACGAAGCACCAAAGGCGCGCTTGATGTCCCTCATTATTGACGGAATTTTAACGCAGAAATTGCCCTGGGTACTGGTGTTCTTGGGCGCAGCGATTTCCTTAGTTCTTGAACTTTCGGGAATTCCATCGTTGGCGTTTGCGGTTGGGGTTTATTTGCCGATCTCGGCCACGGTTCCTATTTTTGTGGGTGGAATCGTCCGCTATTGTGTTCAGAAGACTCAAAAGGCTACGGATCAAGCTCAGTCAGAATCCGGACCAGGGATCTTGTATTCTTCCGGTTTAATTGCGGGGGGCTCAATTGCAGGAATTGTCTTGGCATTGACCCAAGTTTTTCCTGGCGTTTCTGGATACCTGGATTATTCAAAAGCATGGGGAGAGTTAGCGGACTCCGACGCGTTTGCGACTTTTATGTTCTTAGCTTCCGCGCTCGTGCTCTATGGGATTGGCCGAAAGAAAGTGCCGCTTCAAGCGAGAGAATAGACTTGACTTAAGTTGATTGTTTTAATACATTATTTTCGAATGAATCTTTGTCTTCTCAATTTTTTTAGTTTAATTCGGACAAAATTAAATAAATCTTGTTTGTTTTTTCTGGTTTTCGACGCCATTTTTCTACGGTCATTTCCTGCTCTGGCGGAGCCCACCCCCTACGAAGAGCTTTCCCACCTTTTTGCCCAGCATTTAAATTCTCCGCTTTTAAATTCGTATTTAAAACAGAGGGGGGCCCCGGCTTCGATTCTTGAATTGGGCCGCTGTACGCCAGTCCTTGATTTGGAAGCGCTGACGCCCGAAAAAACGAAGGAATTTGAAAAGTTTTTGAAGACGCTTGATTTTTCTGAACTGACTTTTGTTCGGAGTGCGTTGTTTTTTGGACATTCCGAACCGGCGCTCGGAAAGTCCCTTGATATTTTCCCTAACGTATTGAAGCTTGATCAGGAGGTGAATTCGATCCAAAAAGAAAAAACCTCTGCCGTGCAACTTGCAAAACAGAAAACGTCTTTTAGCACGCTCCTGGCTACCTCCGAAATGTTGTGGGAGCGGGTCAATCAAAGCCCTTTGTCGTTTAATTCGAATTTGGCGATTCACACGTTTAACTGGGTACGGGGGCGAACTTATACGGTCGTTTTTGACATTATGTACGCAAATGGTGCACTTGCGACCTCGGGTGGGTTATTTAAAGCAATGCCCTTGTCTAAGCCGTTTGAAGAGTTAGCGCCTTATTTGAGACGCTTGGTGGAGTGGCAGAACTTGATTTCTTCTCCGGTTCAACTTCACGAAGGTATGGAAGAGTTTGTCGGCCAATTAGGGGACGTCATGGCTGCATTAAAACGAATGAAAAGCTCAACGGTAAACAATGAGGTCTATTCCCAGGCAATGGATGCCATTAATGATGCCTATGCTCTCGTTGACCCTGCCGAGCCATTAAAACCATCCACTATGGCCCAGAGGTATACGGATTATATGATTGCGCGCTTTAAGGCGAATAATACGCTCAAAACGCTACCGCCGAATCGATCCATCGGATTTAGGCTCCCGACTCACATTGACCCACTTGATTATTCCTTCTAACTCAAAATTCGGGTAACCTTTCGGCATGTGCAAACGTATAGATTCAGTGAAGGTGCTTGAATGCTAAGTGAGCTTGAGCGCGAACTCAAAAGCCTTTGGGTGTTAGCCCTTCGCGGGGACGGTGTTGCTTATGAAAAGGTCCTGAAGAAGCTGTCCCAGTTATTGAGAGGCTATCTTCAAAAGTCGATTAATCCTCGGTTCAGGTCCGTTGAAAAGGTGGAAGATTTGGTTCAGGAAGTTTTATTCGCATTGCATCGAAAGCGGGATCTTTACGATCAGGCGCAGCCCTTCTTGCCCTGGGTTTATACGATTGCGCGCTATAAGCTGATCGATTCCTTCCGGGCCGAAAAACGCCAACCGGAGTTTGTGGAATGGTTAGAAAAGTTTGATTCGCTTGCATTTGTAGAAATTCCTAAAATGTTTGAAGAGCAACAAGGGGACGAATTGCTCCAGGGCCTAAACGATCAGCAAAAGGAAGTGTTACGGTTAGCAAAGGTCGAGGAACTGCCGTTACACGAAATTGCGCTTCAGTTAAATATGTCACTTTCCGCAGTAAAGGTAACCGTTCACCGCTCGCTTAAGTTCGTGCGGAGACGGCTTGGTGAAAGGCGATGGTCATGAACACGGATCAAATGATTGAAGATTTAGTCGTTCACTTGAAAAAGCCAAGTGAGTCGCACGATTTTAAAAGTCTTTTTTGGCTGAGCTGGTTCAGCAGTTTTTTAGCAATGGCGGTGCTGACTTATTTATCTGCAGCCCTTCTGCCGGAGGATATTCATTTGCCTTTGAATTTAGGGAGTGCCGCATTTTGGTTCGAAACGCTCCTTTGGTCGGCCATTTCATTCACTTCTGCATGGATTGCCTTCCGGCTCTCAAGGCCGCAGGAGTCGGTACGGACATTAACGCTCATTGGGGGAGTCCTATTGCTTGGCTTGGTTAGCACTTTATTGCTGCCGGTTCATGGAGCGGAGTGGAGTGGGCAATTGGACCTGGAACTTCACTGGATGCGCGGTCCGTGTGGGTTATTTATTTTTTCTTCTGGCGCGATTTCACTCGGGTGGTTGTTTTTTGTTTTGAGAAAGGGCGCGCCCGTTCATTTAAGGCGAACCGGTGCGTGGGCAGCGTTAAGCATGGGGTCTTTGGCATCGATGTTTATGCATTTGGTGTGCACTCACGAAACTGGCTTGCACACCTTAGTTTGGCACATTGGTCCACTGCTTTTGTTGACTCTATTGTCCGTTGAGTGGGGCCGCTTTGGATTGCGGTGGTAATTGGATCCTCTTTACCAAATTAAAATATTTAACCTGTAACCAAGTTTCATCTCGAAACGTATGATGGTGTGAATGAAGATTGCAATTGTAGGCTCCGGCATTTCGGGATTAACGTGCGCGCATTACCTTTTCCGAGAACATGAAGTGCATGTATTTGAGGCGAGCGACCGGCTTGGAGGCCATACTCACACCGTAGAGGTCAAGGCCCAGTCAGGAACCTATGCGATCGATACTGGGTTTATTGTCTTTAATGACTGGACTTATCCCCACTTTATAAAGCTGTTAACCGAGCTTGGGGTGAAGTGGAAAGATTCTTCGATGAGCTTCAGTGTGAAAGTTCAAAAGAATGGACTGGAGTATAATGGGAATTCCCTCAATACCCTCTTTGCACAAAGAATTAATCTTTTTAGACCCTCCTTTCATCGCATGATCCAAGACATCTTAAGGTTTAACCGGGAATCGGTTTCTGTTTTGCAAACCGACGGGAAGACTTCCGTCGCGGGGGAGACTTTGGCGCAGTATTTGGAGCGGAATCACTATTCAACAGAATTTAAAGAGCACTACATTGTTCCGATGGGCTCTGCGATTTGGTCTGCATCCGTCAAACAAATGGATCAATTTCCAATCGAGTTTTTTGTACGGTTTTTTAAAAATCACGGGATGTTGTCGGTCAATGATCGTCCGGTTTGGAAAGTGATTGAAGGCGGTTCCCGTTCGTATATTCAGCCATTGATTAAACCCTTTTCGGAACGCGTTCATACCCAAAGTCCAGTCCTTTCTGTCCTACGCGGTGAAAAAGAAGGGGTGAGTCTGGTGATCGACGATCATGGTCGGTCCACCGAGGCAACTTTTGATCACGTGATCCTTGCAACGCATTCGGACCAATCGATAAACATGTTAAAAGATGCAAGTCCATTAGAGCGTGAGGTGCTTTCGTGCTTTGAGTATCAAGCCAACGATACCGTTCTTCATACCGATACCAGTGTGCTCCCCAAAAAGAAAATGGCCTGGGCGGCGTGGAATTATTTTCTACCCGAACACGAGCGAGCCAAAGTGGCTGTGACTTACAACATGAACATTCTGCAGGGAATTAAGTCGCCTGAGTCATTTAACGTGTCGTTAAACATGACGGATTCGATTGATCCACGTTCGGTCATCAAGAAAATGACCTACGATCACCCGGTCTATACGGCATCGGCGTTCGCCGCACAGGGAAGGTGGGCAGAGGTGAGTGGGAAGAATAGAGTCCATTTTTGTGGTGCTTACTGGGGTTACGGATTTCATGAGGACGGAGTAAAAAGCGCATTGAAAGTATGCGAAAGTTTTGGAGTGATCCCGTGAAGAGTTGTCTATACCGGGGACAACTCAGTCACCGCAGATTCTTTCCAAAGGCGCATGATTTTAAGTATCCGGTGTTGTTGTTCTACATTGATTTAGATGAAGTGAGCAAAATTTTTTCCATCCCTCTGTTTTTTTCTGCGCGCGCGCCGCGCTTTTTAGGGTTTGAGCGAAGCGATTACCTCCGCGGACAGGACGACTTAAAAGAGACCGTAAAAGACTTCGTTCAAAAACAAACGGGCAAAGTGTTGCAAGGTCCCATTCGATTGTTAACCCAAATCCGTTATTTTGGCTTTTGTTTTAATCCCGTCAGTTTTTTTTATTGTTTTGATCCGAGCGATCAACACGTGGAAGCCATTGTCGCCGAAATTACGAATACGCCGTGGAATGAACGAAAAGCTTACGTGATTCCGATCCAGGAACGCGGAAAAATGGTTCGAACACAGTTCGATAAGAATTTCCACATTTCGCCGTTTATGCCGATGAATCTCCAACATACCTGGACTTTTAGTTTGCCGATGCCAGGGCATTCTGCTGGCAATGCTGAGTCGAACCTAACGGTTTATATGGAGGATCGGCTCTACCCAAATTTAAATTTAATTTTCGATGCCACTCTAGAGCTAAAGCCCATCCCTCTCACCGCAAAGAACCTGCTGGTGGCGCTCATTCAATTCCCACTCCTTACGTTTAAGTCGTTTATTGCGATATATCTACAAGCCCTTATTTTAAAACTAAAAGGGGTTCCTTTTTACCCCCATCCAGGAGCGAAGCTATGAAAAATACGGCCGTATTAGTTCAACCGCGAGTGAGTTTCATCGATAAATGGTGCAGAAGTGTCTTGTACCAAAAGTTAGCCGGAATTAAAGAGGGCTATTTAGAAATTGAAGATGCCTATTTATCGTCGGGCGAAGTTCATCACTTTGGACAACCAGGGCATGAATTGACTGCTAAGATTAAAATACAAGACCCAGAAGTGTTTTCCAAATTAGTCTTAGGTGGATCGATCGGAAGTGGCGAAGGCTATATGGCTGGAGAATGGGAAGTCTCCGATCTGACCCAATTGATTAGAATTTTCGTGCGCAATCGAGAGGTGTTGCAAGACTTAGATGGAACGTGGGCTTCGTTGAGCGGAGTGGTTCAGCGCCTGGCCCATCGTCTGAAGGAGAACTCTGTTCGAGGAGCCCGAAAGAATATCCGAGCCCATTATGATTTAGGAAACGATTTTTTTGCGCTTTTTTTGGGCCAAAGCTGGATGTATAGTTCTGCAATTTTTTTAAATGAACAAATGTCCCTTGAAGACGGCCAATATGAAAAGCTCGATCGGATTTGCCGAAAGTTAAACTTAAAGCCGGACGATGAGGTGATCGAAATTGGCACCGGTTGGGGCGGATTTGCGCTTCACGCAGCAAAGCACTATGGGTGCAAGGTGACGACAACGACTATTTCCAAAAAACAATTCGACTTAGCCAAGGCGCGCATCCAAGAAGCGGGCCTTGAGGGTCAAATTACGCTTTTGGATCAAGATTATCGTGTTCTGCAGGGCAAGTTTGATCACTTAGTCTCGATCGAAATGATCGAAGCCGTTGGGCTTAATTTTTTAGGAACTTTTTTTGAAAAATGTTTTTCGCTTCTGAAGCCCACTGGACAGATGCTGCTTCAAGGAATCACCATTCGGGATCAGTATTACGAGGCGGCAAAACAAAATGTAGACTTTATTCAGCGGTATATTTTTCCAGGGAGCGCGATTCCGTCCGTCGGGAGTTTGACCGAAGCCATTGCGAAGCACACGAATTTCCAACTCGTTCATTTCGAGGACTTTGGTGCTTCTTACGCAAAAACGCTGAATACCTGGCGCGAGCGCCTTAAGGCAAATCATGGGGAAGTATTGCGCTTAGGCTATAGCGAATCCCTTTACCGGATGTGGCTCTTTTACTTTTCGTATTGTGAAGGCGGATTTTTAGAAAAATCGATCGGGGTCATGCAAATGCATTTGAAAATGCCCCGCTGTTTAAAGGAGAACTCATGCAGCGTTTATTGATTGATGCAATGGAGCGGAGATGGTTACCCGATGGCGTAATTCGCACCGGGATTCGAAAGCTTTGTAAACAACGGCTGAAAAGCTTGGAGCGAAGCTCACTCGAAGATTTTCAAGACGAAGAGATGCATTATTTGGAGCAATTGAAAAGTAGTCCGATTGCGATTTATGCTCTCCAAGCAAACCAGCAACACTACGAATTGCCGCCCGAATTCTTTAAGCTTGTTTTGGGTAAGCATTTAAAATACAGCTCGGCGTTTTGGTCTGAGCAGTGCAAAACCTTGGATCAAGCAGAGCGAGACGCTCTTTCTATTTATTTGGAACGCGCCGAGATTCAAGATGGGATGAAAATTTTGGAATTAGGATGTGGCTGGGGATCATTGACTTTAACTTTGGCACAAAGCTTTCCAAAGTCACAAATTATCGCTTTGTCTAACTCTGCCCCGCAGCGCCAATTTATTGAGTCGGAACTTAAAGCTCGGGGATTACAAAACGTAAAAGTGTTAACCCGCAATATTGCTGAGGTGGGCGACCTGGGCGAAGAATTTGGCGCCTTTGATCGGGTGGTCAGCATTGAGATGTTCGAGCATATGAAGAATTACGAAGCGCTCTTGGAAAAAATCGGACATTGGCTAAAACCAGAGGGAAAGTTGTTTGTCCATATTTTTACCCATAAGCTTTATTCCTATCCGTTTGAAGTCGTAGGGGAAGATAACTGGATGGGACGGTATTTCTTTACCGGGGGGCAAATGCCCGGGCGGTACTTGCTCAGTTATTTTCAAAAGCATTTAATTTTAGAACGACAATGGGCGTGGGACGGAACACATTATGGAAAGACTTCCGAAGCCTGGCTGAATAATTTAGACGCACACGAGCCCGAGGTGCTGAAAATTTTTAGTCAAACTTACGGACCGGACCAAGCTAAGATTTGGCTACAGCGGTGGCGGGTCTTTTTTATGTCCTGTGCTGAATTATTTAATTATAAAAACGGCACGGAGTGGGGTGTGACTCACTATTTATTTAAGAAGGCGAGCCATTCGTGAACGTAAAAAAAGGCCTTTACGCTTTTTTGTTTTTAAACCTTGTCGTGCTGGTGGGAGTCAGTGCGTGGGCTACGGCTTCGGAAAATGTATGGCAAGGGCTGCTCCATTTGATCCAACTTCGATGGGGAGTGGCCACTTTGTGCGATACCTATTTTGCGTTTTGGACGATTACGCTGTGGATTTGTTACAAAGAGAATCATTGGGCTAAGTCGCTTCTTTGGTTTGTCTTGGTGAACCTTCTCGGGACCATTGCCATTGCCGGATATATTCTTTGGCAGCTGACAAAGGTTTTTAAAAAGGGTTCAGTGGGGAAAGACGTTGTGGCTTTGGTGTTGTTAAGAGAAGAGGGCGTGTGAAGGTAAATGTGAAAGGGTTCTTGAACACGAAGTTGTTAGAGCCGATCCGGCAACAGCTCACCCAAGGCGTGAGCCCTTTGGGGTTGGCGCGGACTTGTGCGGCCGGGGCAACGATATCAATCATTCCTTTGTTGGGAGTAACGACGACTCTTTGTGTGCTGGTGGGGGTAAGGTTTAAACTTAACCAAGCGCTTATTCAGGTCGTAAATTATTTACTTTATCCGATCCAGATTTTGATGTTGCCCGTCTTTTTGATTTTAGGGGCAAAGGTGACCGGATCGCCACCCGTATCGTTAGACCCAAAGCAGTTTGCTAGCGAGTTTTGGCAAGACCCAAGCCTTTTTATGAAACATTACGGCATGGCTGGATTCCACGCGGTATGGGTTTGGTGTTTCTTTAGCCCAATAATCTTTTTTTCGGTGCAAGCAGCCTGTTTAGCCATTTTTAACCGGTGGAAAAAAGAATGAAATTTCTGTGGGGGGTTGTCATTTCAATCGGCTTATTCGCTGTTAAGGATTCAGGAGCGTTTGAGTATCCCGCCTCAAGGACTGGATATATTTTTCCGCTAGGGGAAACCCAAGGGCCCGTACTGTTTACTTTAAAAACAGAATACCAACCAAAGGCGGGGGCGCACGCATTAGGTCAGTTTCAAACACACTCTATCATCACCGATCAAAAAGCCGAAAAAGTATTGACCGAAGATGCCGACGTGAGTGATGGACAAATTGTTTCTCAACGGGTCATTCAATATCAATTGGATCATGAGTACACGGTTACGGTCACCAACGGAAAAGTAAAATTTACCGACCAGGACATTGCTCATCAGAAGACCGCAAAAAGGGATGAGGTAGACTGGACGGCCGACTTCGTCACCGGCCCAATTACCGAATGGTTTATCGACGCCCATTGGGACGAACTGATGCGAGGAGACACCGTCCATTGCCGGTTTGGGGTTTTAGAATCATTAGATACCTATGGCTTTAATTTTAGCCTGAAAAAAAAGGGTACGTTTAAAGGGCATGAGATTGCAACGATCGCAATGAGGCCGCGGTCACTTTTTAATAGTATGATGTTTAGTCTGATGGGCGGCGAAATGCAGCTCGATTTGGATTTGAAAACCCATCGAGTAGTGCATTACCTGGGACTGACGCCTTTGCAGCGCGCAGATTCAAAGGGAAAGCTACACCATTTTTCCGCGGAGATTATTTATGAATAATATTTTTTGGGTGATGCTTGGCTGGTATGTGTTGACCGCTGCGGTTTGCCTTGGCCGAAAAAATAATGGGCTAGTAGACATTTTTTGGGGCCTCGGTTTTTTAGGGGTCAGTGGAGCGAGTCTGCTGAGTGCAGACCATCCGCCACTTGAGCTTCAGTGCATGACGGGGTTAATTTGGATCTGGGGGTTACGGCTTTCCTTCTATTTGTATCGCAGGAACTGGAATAAACCAGAAGACTTTCGGTACGCAAACTTTAGAAAAGGTTGGGGAAAGAATTGGATTTTGTCGTCATTGATTAAGGTTTATTTGTTACAAGCTATTTTGATGCAAGTGATTTGTATTCCGGTTTATGTTATTGCCTGCTGGGGAAACCATCCCAACACCAGTACCGACGCGCGGACCGCAAGTGTAGCCTGTATCACGGGCACACTGGTGTCCTTATTGGGAATTTTCATTGAAGCTTTAGCCGATTGGCAAAAATCTAAATTTAAACAGGATGCACGAAACGATGGCAAAATATGTCAAGTCGGACTTTGGTCCATCTCCAGGCACCCGAATTATTTAGGGGAAATCTTTATGTGGCTTGGGGTGGGCTTGATCCCGCTGCAGTCCCCTTGGGGTGGCATCGCTTTGATTTCGCCTATTTTCTTAACCTTTTTATTATACAAAGTGAGCGGGGTCCCCTTGCTAGAGGAACGTTTGCGGGGCAGGGCAGACTTTGAAGCATACTGTAAAAAAACGGGCGCAATTTTTCCGCGTGTTTAATCCTTTCAATGGGTGTAAAATGCCTAGGGCTTTAGGGCCTCTAAATCAAAGGGTAGGCGGCTTTTTGTTCGCTCTACATCGAGAGGATCATCGTTTATGGATATTGCATTTTTTTCAAGCCAAGCTTACGACCGTGAGTTTTTTGATCGGGAAAATAAAAACCATGAATTCCGTTTACATTATCACGACACTCACCTTGGACCCCATTCCTTGGGCCTAATCGAAGGGGCACAGGCCGTGTGTGCCTTCGTTAATGACAAATTGAATGAAGAGGTCTTGCAGGGACTTGCGGCGAAAGGAGTGAAGACCATCGCTCTCCGATGTGCTGGTTTTAACCAGGTCGATTTAGAAGCCGCAAAAAAGCTGGGCTTTAAGATTTGCCGCGTACCAGAGTATTCACCTTATGCCGTGGCCGAGCACGCCGTGGCCATGATCTTAACGTTAAATCGTAAAACTCATAAAGCATACGCGCGTGTTCGCGATCAAAATTTTTCACTGAGTGGCCTTTTGGGCTTTGATTTACATGGAAAAACGGTGGGCGTAATCGGTACTGGAAAAATAGGTGCGGTTTTTGCCACGATTATGTTGGGCTTTGGGTGTCGGGTGATTTCGTATGATCCAAACGAAAACCCGGAGCTTGCCCGGCGCGGCGTTCAACCAGTCCCACTCGACGAGCTTCTTGCCCAGTCAGAGATCATCTCCCTGCATTGTCCACTGATTCCGAAAGTAACTTCGCACCTGATCAATGCACAATCCATTCAGAAAATGAAAAAAGGAGTCATGCTGATTAACACAAGCCGTGGCGGTTTGATCGATACCGCTGCTGCGATTCACAGCTTGAAGAACAAGCACATTGGCTATTTAGGGATGGACGTCTATGAGCAAGAAGACCGAATCTTTTTTAAAGACCTGACTAGCTCCATCATTGAGGATGATCTAATTCAACGTTTGGTTTCCTTCCCGAACGTGTTAGTAACCGCCCATCAAGGTTTTTTTACCGCAGAAGCCCTAACGCAAATTGCAAAGGTGACCCTGCGCAATTTGGATCTTTGCAAGCAAGGGAAAGAGATTCCCCAGGAGTTTCGCGTCGTCTAGTCGGTACACTTTAAGATTTTGAGAGTGCACCGACTGAATAGA
>CAIMNF010000609.1 GCA_903842755.1 Oligoflexia bacterium | reverse complement strand
GCCCCCCACCAAGCACCGGCGCACTTTACCGGAACTCACCCACAAGGAAGCCATTGCAATGGCCTGCGTCGCCGCTGAACACGCCGAACTCAGGAGCAAAGTATTGTTCCCCCGAAAACGAAGCGCTTCCATCAATACACTCAACGATAAACCTAAGGACTGGGAGTAAAAGGTTTCAGAAAATTGTTCGTCCGAAATTTGTCGCTGTGGATCTTGGTGAACAAAATTTAAAAGTGGTCCCTCCCAGGCTGAAATTAACCCCGTTGTCGTGGCCAAGATTACGCCATCATCCTCTGCGAGTTCGGTCCAATTTGCTTGGAGCATTGCCTCTTCAATTGCGCCTAATGCGTAAGCGATCGCAGGAACTGTCGCGTGCAATTTACGTAAATTTTCTCCGTATTTGAATTGCATTCGATTGACGACGGACATTCGAACTTCGTCGGGAATTACCCCTAATCCAGCACGAATACAGGTCTGACCTGAAAGTGCCGCATTCCAAAGCTTTTCTTTACCTGCACCATGAGGACTGATTACCCCCATGCCCGTAATCGAAACTGAACCCCTCATTTTGAAAGAATATAATCGGCAATCGTGCCAAAATTTTTAAAAACTTGTTTACCGTTCTCTGCATTATCGATCTTGATGCCGTAGCGATGCTCCACCGCCACCACAACTTCCAAAATGTCCACCGAATCCAAGCCTAATGCAAATTGGCCAGGAGCTGCAGTCGTTAAAGAAGTCTCGGCACTCAACGTGGATCGATCTAAATGCTGAAGGTTAACAGAATCGGTCACCAATTGAATCAATTCAAGCACT
Source organism: Oligoflexia bacterium (assembly GCA_903842755.1). Classification (GTDB taxonomy): domain Bacteria; phylum Bdellovibrionota; class UBA1018; order UBA1018; family CAIMNF01; genus CAIMNF01. The sequence continues at coordinate 2,807 of CAIMNF010000609.1, read as the reverse complement.
AATTCATTCCTAGACTGCAAGGGTTTCATGAAGAAAATATACACAATGAGAAGGCTTAATGTATATTCTTTTATGTGAAATTCATCAATCTTGTGTTGGGTATTTGTGTTGCCTTTTTGTTGGCTGCAGGGCCCATTGAAAAACCCGTTTCTTTGGTTCAGCTCAAACAAGCACTAAACGCATATCAAAAAATCTCAACTTTAAAAGTAGACTTTAATCAAACTAAAACACTAAAAGAAATGGGCGTTTCACTACAATCTTCGGGCACATTTACCCTGTCGCGCGGAAGTGCCGCGTCCGGTCCCTCCGTAGTCTGGGAAGTTCGCAAACCTAGCCCGCTTAAAGTAACGTTGAACTCACAGGAAATGGTTTTGGAAACGCCTACCCAAGCTACCCCATCAACCGAGCAAGGTAAAACCGACATTCAGCATTTTAGACTTTCCGAAGCCACTCAAAACAACCAAACCAGGAATCTCGCCGCTCTTACGGCTTGGCTTAGTTTAGATGCAAAAGTCCTGGATGAGACTTACCACATTTATCAAACTGAACCCAGAGGCTATCAATTTTTGCCTAAGGATTCGAATACCGCTCCGTGGAAAGAACTACGCCTAAAACTAAATTCGAAAAACCATGTGGAGTCGGTTTCCATCCTTGAAAATTCGGGAGACCAGATGACGATCCTCTTCGGGAAACCGATCTTTCAATGAAGCTCATCCAAAACTTAATCCAATCTTACTTATTTTCTATCGTATTCTTGTGTAGCGCGGGGAACGCATTCGAATCACACTGGATCGATCGGTCATCAGGTGTTTTCTTTCCCCCACAATTGAAAGAACTCATTACGGTAAACCAAAATTTTCCTGCATTTTGGTGGAATTTTTTCGTGGTAGAGGAGCCGACGAATGCGGCCTCCCTTTGCCAGGAATTAAAACAGGTTTCCTCACTTTATTTTACCAGGGTCGAATGCGAAACGGATGTGGCGGACTATCAAGAAACCGTTCGCGACTGGGCCCGCGATCTTTGGGTCCGGTCGCCTAGCCTATCTCCGGAACAATTCCAATTACAACTGAACGCAGTGCTTACGCAAGCCTCTCTGCCAAGCACGAACGAATCGATCCTGAATCTTCTCAGACTTGATCCGTTTTCTACTTGGAAAGAATTAAGGTTAAAAGCAGAGCAGCGAATGCCCACACACCTTGTCCGTCTCCACGGATATTTACGTGATCCCGAGAGTTCTCGCACCGTGATCCCGGTACAGTTTAAGTTCCCGCCAAATCAAACCGATCGAACCGCCGAATTGATGAACCACTTAAACCGAAAATGGCCTGACCCGATACTCATCGGACCCCATTCGTCTAATTTAAGCAATGAGTCGCAAATTAAGAAAGACATGAACCAAGTCAGTTTTTTCGGCGCTCTTTTTTTAGCCCTCTCGATTGGCCTTATTATTTTAGTACGAAGAAATCGTCTTCTTTTTTTACTCCCCGTGGTTTTTATAGCTACGGGCTTGAGTAGCATTTGCACCATTTTAGTTTTTGGAACGATTCATGGCTTAACCTTTGCCTTCGGCACGGGAATTATTGGACTTGCGCTTGACTATGGTTTCCAAGCGGCTTTTAATTCTCATCAACCCAGAATTTGGCGGTCTAATTTATGTGGATTAATGACCACGATCGTGGGTTTGACCGTGTTGATGATGAGCTCTATTCCACTCCTCCGGCAAATGATGTTTTTTGCAATAGTCGGCATTGGTTTCTCTTTTATCCTTTTTTTTCTTTTTTCCAAATTTTTCCCGGCCTCCTTTCAAGCTAAGCCATTTCGAATTCAGATCGGGTCGCCGCTAAAAAAGTGGAAAATCGTCTTGAGCACATTTTTATTGGGGCTATCGTTTTGCGGAATATTTATCGTTAAGCCAGACTTAAACATGAGTCAATTTGACTTTGAGCCCCCCCTTGCCCAAACACTGAACCGGTGGATGTTCAGCGTTTCCGGTGGCATTGCTCCCTTATTTGAACTTCATCGTACTGACGCCCTTGATGAAACCGAGCGCGAGAAATACTGGGCCGATCAAAAAGGCTATTCAGTAGAAAACTACGCGCAGTACTTACCTACGTTAAGCAAACAATTTTCGAACTTAAAATCATGGCAAAGCCAATGGCCGGATTTGGAAAAAACATTAACAAATACTCAGCGCAAATTTTTTGAGCCTTTTTTAAAAAATAAACTCTCCCAAGCCCCGTTTCCCCCGGCTTACCTCTATCCCTTAAATCATCAAGACCAATGGCTAACCCTTTGGCTACCCCATACAGAAAAAGAAGAAATGGAAATCAAGCAGGCGTTTCCTAAAACCGCGTCTTTGCGCGAAATCGTTTCTAAATTCCCGGAAGTCCTTGGTCATGAGCTATTATGGATGGCTCCAATTTCGCTTCTATTGGCTACCCTAGTGCATGTTATTTATTTTAGAAAATTAACTTTGGCCCTGATCGCACTCCTTCCCTTTTTTACGGGAATGGGCTTGCTTTATCTTGCAAAACTTTGTCTAGGAATTGAGCTTAGCTTTATTAGCATGATTGGCGTCATTATGGTTTTTGGTTTTAGCTTGGATTATGGAGTTTTTGCGACAGACGCAAGCCTAGCGCGCGCGGATCGCCCCCTATTTAATGGGTATTTCACGGGGATCTACTTTGCGGCGTTCGCCACGGGAGTTGGTTTTTTGCCTTTAGCATTTTGCACCCACCAGATTCTTCACCATTTAGGCCAAACTTTATTTTTTGGAACGGTAGGAACATTTTTAGGTGCGACCATTG
>CAIMNF010000608.1 GCA_903842755.1 Oligoflexia bacterium | reverse complement strand
GTGTTCCTTATTTTTTAAATTTATTTTGGGTGAGGACCCAAGTCCTATCGCATTAGCTCATTTGCAAGAGCAGCTTCAAAAGTTTTCTGAAAGAGAGTATTCACCTGAAATCAAATTTAGATTTTTGCGAATTCAGAACAAAAGTGAGTGTTCGGAGGTTTATTTTAACTCATGGTTTACGAGCAGGGAGCTGGTCATTCAGGTCTTGCAAGAACTTCTCGACCTGAATGTGCACCCCAAAAATACAGTGCTAAGTCTTACCCATACAAAAGTGGCTACTGTGGCGGTCGCTGGGCAAGCGCTTACTTCACTAGGGATTGGAATTGATTTAGAGGCTTCTGATCGCGCGATCAGTGAAAAGGCGGCAGCTAAATTCTTCAGCGATTTCGAGGGACGCCTTGGGCTGAGCCCTTTGCAGGCGTGGGTAATTAAAGAGGCTTGCTTTAAGGCTGTGAATCAGCTCCATCCATCACTTGGCTCTGTGTTGATTCCAGATTTTACGATTCAAACTTTTGATCAAAAAATGGAGGGCATGGTCGCTCTTAAAACAGAGATGCCATTGCCCCCCATCCGTTATTGTTTATTGCGCGAAGAGGTTGGCTGGGTGGCCTTCGCCCAGAGTAACCTATTGGCGCATAGCGTCTAAAATCGGGTTATGCTGCGTAATCTAATTCGGCATCGGCTTGCCACATTTGATAAAGGGTTACGCCCTTTTCGTTCCTAAACCATCGTGACGCGTGATCGGGTGGTTCTGTTCCAAGACATTTTTGAGCAAAAGCGTGTACGGTAGTCACTTCACCGTTGACGACTGCTTTATAATCGCCATTGGGTTGTTTTTTGACCGTAAAGCACTTTGCGGGCTCACTGACAAAATAGAGGGTATCCCCGTCTTTGATTTGACCTTCGTGAACAAGATGGCTTAAGTCAAATTTACCTTTTTTCTTACTCATGTATGCGTTCTCCTTTAGGTGCGTGCTGAATTGCACGTCAATCACTGATAAGTTCCTTTCGGCAAACGGAAGGGAATCGTGAAGTCCAATTTCTAGAAAAATTTAAAGGTGGGACCCCGCTCGGGTAGGGAGGATTGAGTTATTTTCCGCGCATTTCTTGACGTCAACCGTGGCGCAGCTCTTTTCGTTCATTTCACTTTTGGGGCAGGCAACTGCCACGTAGGTCTCGTCTGGATGCGTGATCATGGTTCCATAGCAAATTAGCGTAGAATCGCCATTTAGTCTTTGCGTCAATTTATAGAAGGGAACGGTCCGTTTTGAAAAAATAATAAGATGCTTCTCCGGGGACGGAACCTCCTCAAACATTTTGAATACTTTAAACGGCGCACTAAGTGGTGGACTTGCCCAGGTGTAGCTTTTCTTCGGAGCGGTGGGCGAAGGAACAGGCGTTGCACTGGGAGCAGGAGTAGTGCTTGGTAGTGCTGTTGCTGACGGGAGAGGGGCTACGGTGGGGCTAGGTGTGATACTTTCCTTCGTGTTGTGAGAGCAGGAGTTAAGAAAGGCCAACGCGCAGAGTGTAAAAACACGAATGATGCTCATTTATGAGGCGTCCGGAGCGTTTTTCTTTTCTTCCAGTAAGTCAATTAACTTTTCAATGGGTATTCCAACCG
>CAIMNF010000607.1 GCA_903842755.1 Oligoflexia bacterium | reverse complement strand
GCAGTTTGCGACCAACTCGGTATTCTCATTGCGATAGGATAAAAATCCGGACTCATTGGAACTCCATACTTGTTTTTCAAGCCATCCCTGCCCACCTGATTCGGGAGCCGACTGTATTCCTAAAAATGATGACACGGCCATGAGGCATGCCAGCGTCCAGTTTTCCATTTTATGCTGTTCTTTTAATCTTTCTAGACTCAGTTTCAGTTTCGAATTTAAAGTCGGCCTTTATCATTGCTTTCTCTAACGAGCTCAATACATAGTCCAAATCTGATTGCGTGTGGGTCGCCATAATCGTGAATCTAAACCTACAATTCTTTAATGCGACCGCAGGGTAAACAATGGGAATCACCATAATACCGTCATCCAAAAGGCTTTGATAAATTTGCCCAAGTTTTCTTTCGTCTCCGATGACGACAGGGACCACAGCACTTTCGTGGGGTTGCGAAAAGTGATAGCCTAAATCAGATAAACCTTTACAGAAATGCTTGATGTTTGCGTGAAGCTGATGAACCCGTTCTGGTTCCTTACGAAATATTTCTAGTGCTTTGGAGACTCCTGCTACAGTCGACGGAGGCAATGATACTGTGAAAACATAAGACCTTGCAAAATGTCGATACCAGTCCATGAGGTCTTTAGAACCCGTTACAAATCCGCCAATTCCGCCAGTGATCTTGCTAAACGTTCCCATGATAATATCAACTTCTTTAAGCAAATTAAATTTTTGGCAGATACCTAGACCTGTCTCGCCAAGCACCCCAAAACAATGGGCTTGGTCGACCATAATTCGCGCATTGTACTTTCTGCATATCTGAAAAATCTTGTCTAAAGGCGGAGTGTCTCCGTCCATTGAAAAAACGCCTTCCGTTATGACGAGCGCCCCGGCAAAATCTTTTCTCTCGTTTTTTAATATTTTCTCAAGATGCTCAACATTGTTATGCATGAAATAACGTTGAGTGGCCTTAGACATCGCAAGGGCATCTTGCAAAGAGGCATGTACCAATTGATCGGCTATCACCAAGTCCCGCGCCCCACAGAGTCCATTCACTATGCCTATGTTAGCCGCATAACCCGAATTGAATAGTATCGCGTCTTCTTTCTGATGGAGGTAGGCGATTTTAGAACATAACTCCTGGTGTAAATCTGTTAATCCTGTTGTAACGGGAGAACCCGTAGAACCAAATCCGTAAATGTCTAACGTATTTTTAATAGAGTTTAAAACTTCAGGATGAGTTGATAGTCCGAGGTAATCATTTGAACCCATGGTTATATAGTCACGTCTTCCATTTTTTCGGACGCGACCTAATTCGATTCTTGTTCCTTTGGATTTTTGTCTTACGTTGGCGTAAGCATATTTATCGCTACGTGACCACTCATGAAAAAAAACTTGAAACTTTCTAATTCTTGAAAAGATATCGACGTCAGAAAAATCCGTGTCTGCGAAATGAGAAAGATTAAACTTGTTTGCGCTGAGCTCTAGGTCCTGACCGCCATGGTCTTTATCGAGATCTATGACTAAATATTTCCCCAAGGCTCCATCGACCGGAATCTTCGTATCTATTGGCGAAAATGCGATGTGCATCTTGCCGCCAACATTGAAGTAGCGTCTCAACGCTAAACGACCAAGTCCAATTTCGGTACCCTGTAGCTTTAATTTACTCGACGGAAAAATTGCATCATTGTTCAACCAAGGCACTTGTTC
>CAIMNF010000606.1 GCA_903842755.1 Oligoflexia bacterium | reverse complement strand
GGCTTCATCAAGTAGAATAGCCTCTTTCATGCGTGGTAATGAGAATACTTTCACCTTGGATTCTGCGATGTCCTCCGCCACTAGATAGAGGCCACCTTTGGTGTAGTAGAGGTAGTGCGGTCCAAGCTTTCTAACGGACTCTTTTTTTGAATTCACTGAATAGTAAGTACACTCGATGATCTGAGATTCGGCGCAGCCCGCGCGAACCGTATCGAGGACATCTGGATTTAGTCCTAGTCCCCATTGCGGCCCCGGTTCAAATTTCAATTCACTTTGTAACGAGTTTAGGTAGTCGCTTTGTTTTGATCCGATTTTTTCTTCGAGCTTTTTGAAAATTGTTTGGAGGTCTTCGTAGAACGGCGTCGATTGAAGCGGTGTTAGCGCGCCACGAGCAAGAAAAAGTGCAAAAAGTTCACGCGCTGAAAGAACGAAGTATTGATTGATGCGAGTATTGCGTTCAAGTCGCCATCTTTGATTCAGAGATTCTTCACCGTCTGGCAGAAGTGGGAATCCAGCTTGTGAAAGAGCATCGAGATCACGATAGATTGTTCTTTTTCCTGCGTCGTGACCACGAGAAGAAAGCTTCTCCCACATTTCCGAAACAGTGAGACCCTCGGTCACGGAATCAAGAACATCGAGTAGCGCGAGAATGCGTGCAATTTGAGAGTTTCTTCCAGCCATACGGGTACTTATCGGCCTTTCAGCCAAAATCTTGACCTAAGGGTGCGTCATCAAAGGACATAGGGCTATAAAAATAAATCAATTGATAACAATAGCTTAAACAATGTCCTGACGTGACGAAGTTTTATGTAATAATTCAAAAAGGAGCAAAAATGGATAGATATAACTTTGCAATCAACTATGCAGCTAATTTACATAACGGCCAATACAGAAAAGGAACCCAGATTCCATACATAACCCACCTTATGAGCGTAAGTTCATCCGTATTTGAATATGGTGGCAACCTAGATCAAGCGATTGCAGGTCTGCTGCATGATTCGATTGAAGATCAGGGAGCCAAAACAAATTACGAGGAAATCAAATCACATTTTGGCGAAGTAGTTGAAGAGATTGTTCGAGCCTGCACTGACTCTGAAAGTATTCCGAAACCACCGTGGCAGGAACGAAAATCCCAATATTTAAGAAACTTAAAGCATAAGCCGCAATATATAAAATTAGTGGTCGCTTGCGATAAACTTCACAACGCTCAGTCTATCGTCAGAGACGTTCACATTCATGGCAAGACCGTTTGGAACCGTTTTAATGCAACACCCACGCAAACGCTTTGGTATTACGAAGGAATACTTAGTGCGATTTCTGATTTAAATAACCCGGTGATCAAAACTTTGGAAAAAGTAATTTTGGATCTGAAAGCATTGGTCGAAGTATGATAAAAGTTGTTTACGCTTCTTTGGTGGCAACGGTTGAGAGGTAAAACGGTTACAGGCGGGTATCCTTTAGAAAGTACGGTGGCTGCGGCCATTTCCGCCGAGCCGACTTTTGAGATAATGTGGCAACAAGATCTTGATCCGACGTTTGGTCCATTTGCAATTGCAGTGTTTCATATCGCGAAAGCGAAACCACTGCTGCCGGAGAAATTTCGCGCACTTGTGCGAGAGATAATTACGGCGAAGCGCCATTTGCTACTTACGCGGTTATTAGGTCGAGCAGTGGAGACCGGAGTTATTCGCTTGCTCCCAAAAACTGAGTGGACTAGCTTTAATCGGCAAGATTGGCTTAATTTCCTCGAAGCAGTCTCCGATGCCGATATTCGGCGTTCATTAGGGCACGTTGCATTTATCAATAGGTGTTTGATTCAGCAAATACACCGTGTACCGATTAATTTGCAACTACCGCGAGTTTTTGGCGTTCTTAATGATCTCAAAATATCTCCAAAATACTGGGACCGCTTGGAGTTGGCATTAACTAAATATAAGCGTAATGAGTGGGCATCGCTAGTTCTTGCTGGGAACCAGATAGAGTCAATCGGTAGTTTTTGGGATTACTATTTTTTATGTG
>CAIMNF010000605.1 GCA_903842755.1 Oligoflexia bacterium | reverse complement strand
CCTTGAACTGAAACAAGAGGGAGTTCAATTTCATCCAGAATCATTTGCGACCGAATCGGGACGCTTAATGATGAAAAATTTTTTGGAGCGATTGACCTAAAATGAAAACTCTTTTAGAAACCGTCATCGCCGGCCACTCGCTTAGCCGCGCTCAAGCAGAAAGCGCGATTGACCACATCGTGTCTCCCCATACCTCCGCAGAGCAAATTGCGGCTCTGTTAGTAAGTTTAAGAATGAAGGGCGAATCGGCGGAAGAATTGAGCGGATTCAGAGATGGCCTCCTTAGGCGCGCGCTTCTGATTCCCGCTCGGATCGATCCACTCATTGACGTTTGTGGCACCGGAGGGGATCGCTCGGGCACGTTTAATGTCTCAACGGGAGTAGCTTTAGTTCTGGCAAGTTTGGGGATTACGGTTGCAAAGCATGGGAATCGGGGAGTTTCTAGCGCCTCAGGAAGTCACGATGTTTTAGAGGCACTTCACCTTAAATCGGATACGACGCCGGAAGAAGCGCAGGACTCGCTTAAAAAAAACGGGTTAACTTTTCTTTATGCGCCCGCGTTTCATCCTACGTTAGCCAAAGTTGCGGCCATTCGCAAAAACTTGGGTATTTACACCGTTTTTAATGCTTTAGGTCCACTCTTAAATCCCGCCCCGCTGACTCATCAAATGATAGGGGTGTATCATCCGTCCCTCCAAAATAAATTGGCCGAGGTGTTGAACGCTAAAAAATTGACCTCCGCGTTGGTCCTGCATGGCTCGGACGGTTTGGACGAAGCGACACTCACCGGAGCAACCCAAGTGGTCCGCGTCGATCAAGGGAAAATTTCTAACTTTACCATCACTCCTGAGGATTTTGGACTTTCGCGCTGCCTGCCCGAAGCGCTAAAAGGCGGCAATGCCGCTCATAACGCGGAGATTTTGATGCGAATTTTTTCAGGCGAAAAGTCGGCTCGGCGTGATTTGATCCTGATCAACGCTGCATTGGCCTTTTCTTTGGTGAAGGGGCTCCCTCGTTTTAAAGAGGCCTGCAACACCGTTTCTGAAGCTCTCGACTCTGGGTTAACCTTAAAGTTTGTTGAAAGGCTAAAAACATGACCGCCACTTCTGAATCCACGGTACTTGACTCCATTGCAAAGTCAGTTCGCGAAAAATTGGAAGCGCGAAAAGCGCTCCTTCCTTTTCGAGAGCTCCTGCAAAAGCGGAGCACTGCTCGAAAACCACTCCCCTTTTACCAAACTTTTTTGCGTGCAAAACCGTGCATCATTAGCGAAATCAAGTTTAAAAGTCCCGCCATTGGTCTTCTCAAAGAACCGAATTTAGACGACGCAATCCACCTTGCGCGCGAGTATTTAGCGGGCGGGGCAAGTGCACTTTCGATTCTGACCGAGGAAGATCATTTTCACGGAAGTTTAAGTTATTTAAAAGCAGTCCGGGAAGCTTGTCCGACGGCTGTGATTTTAATGAAAGATTTTATTCTTGAAGATTATCAAATTTTAGAAGGGCTATTGGCGGGAGCAGATGGGGTCCTCCTCATCGTTGCGCTCCTGGGAAAAGAGAAGACCGAAGCCTTAATGAAATTTGCGGCGCAGCTGGGTTTGGGCGCGCTAGTGGAAGTCCATAACGAGGCGGAACTCAAAATTGCTTTAGAACTGCGAGCACCATTGATTGGAATCAATAATCGAAATTTAAAAACGCTCGAAGTATCTCTACAAACTTCGTACCAATTGATGCCCCTAGCCCAGCAGCTTGACCTTGCAAACGCGACTTATATTAGTGAAAGCGGCATAAAATCGAGTGCCGATATCAAAGGGCTACTGAAAATTGGATTCAGTGGTTTTCTGATTGGCAGCCACCTCATGACGAAACCCCAGCCGGGCAATGAAATTAAAAAATTAAAGCTATTTTCAAAAACAGAAATTAAAGTGTGCGGGCTTACCCGATTCGAAGACGCTGCCCTTGCCCTTAAGCTTGGTGCGTGGAGCTTAGGTTTTATTTTCTATTCGGGGAGCAAACGTGCCGTTACGGCAAGCCAGGTCAGCGAAATTTTAGAAAATCTAAAACGGAGCCTTCCCGAAAACCAAATCAGAGCAGTCGGCGTTTTTGTAAATCCCACACTGGACGAGATACGAAACGTAATGGCTAACGTTCCCCTCCAAGGAATTCAGCTTCATGGGAACGAATCTGTTGCCTTTTGTCAGGAAGTCAAAGCCCTTTATCCTAACCTAATGATCATCAAGGCTGCACGCTTAGCGGACTACACCCCTCAACAGTATCACGATCCGTCGATAAACTTTATACTTGTGGATCACCAAACAGATGAAGAGTGGGGGGGAACGGGACAGACTGTGGATTGGCAAAAGGCAAGCCAACTGAAAGTTCCTTCACATCAAAAGCTTATTTTAGCAGGGGGATTAGATTCAAATAACGCGCAAGACGCAATCTTCACTGTGCAACCCTATGCGCTTGACCTTTCGAGCGGACTCGAAACCAGTCCTGGGGTGAAATCAGCAGAAAAATTGAATTCTTTTTTTGCACTTTTTAATCAATAAAGGGAATCACGACTATGCAAAACCAAACGCCCAGACTTATCCATTCGCAACCAAACGCAAAAGGCTGGTTTGGCGCGTACGGAGGCCGCTTCGCACCGGAAACTTTAATGGGTCCACTCCTTGACCTCGAAGCTGCATTTTACTCGGCTCTTAAAAGCGAGGAATTTAAAGCAGAACTCCAACAGCTTTTAGAAGAATTTGTGGGTCGGGAAACCCCACTCACCTATGCGTCGCGATTAACGTCGTATTGTGGAGGCGCAAAAATTTATCTTAAACGGGAAGACCTGACCCATACCGGTGCCCACAAAATTAACAACGCCTTGGGGCAAATCTTGCTTGCGCGAAGAATGGGAAAGAAACGCATTATTGCTGAAACCGGTGCAGGACAACACGGAGTAGCTACGGCTACGGTTGCAGCGCGGTTTGGGATGGAATGCGTGATTTACATGGGAAAAGTCGATATGGAGCGCCAAGCGCCGAACGTGCAACGCATGCGGTTACTGGGCGCAAAAGTGGTCGCTGTGGTTGCGGGAACTCAAACATTGAAGGACGCAGTCAGTGAGGCCATGCGCGATTGGGTTACCCACGTCAATGAAAGTTATTACCTTTTGGGGTCTGCACTGGGCCCGCATCCCTACCCGACCATGGTCCGCGAATTCCAAAAAATTATCGGCGAAGAAACGCGAAAACAAATCCTTCAAAAAGAACAAAGACTCCCCGATGAACTGATCGCCTGTGTGGGCGGAGGAAGTAACGCGATTGGATTTTTTTACCCCTTTTTGGACGATCCAACCGTTGCTCTGACCGGGGTAGAAGCGGGTGGCAGAAGTGGGCAACTCGGAGACCACGCCGCACGATTTAGTGGCGGAAGCTTGGGGGTTTTGCAAGGAACACAGACGTTTATTTTACAAGATCAAGTGGGCCAAATTGCAACAACTCACAGTGTTTCGGCCGGTTTAGACTATGCAGCTGTTGGCCCGGAACACGCGTGGCTTCATGACATTCATCGGGCCAACTACACTTTTGTGCGCGACCAAGAAGCGCTAGAAGCGTTCCATCTGTTGGCGCGGATTGAGGGAATTATCCCTGCGCTAGAAAGCTCACACGCGATTGCCTATGCCATTCGTCGCGCGCGCGAACTTTCGCCCCATCAGTTGCTTGCCGTGAATCTTTCGGGTCGTGGAGACAAAGATTTAAATACCGTACTTGAGGAAGAACTAAAAAATGGCCACCGTTAATTCACTTCAAAAATTAAAAAAATTAGGTAAAAAAGCGTTCATTCCGTATTTAGTGGTGGGCGATCCCGACCTCGCTACCAGTGCCGCCTGGGTCGATGCCTTGATCGAAGAGGGCGCAGATTTAATTGAACTTGGGGTTCCTTTTTCGGACGCGTTGGCCGATGGGCCCGTGATTCAAACGGCTTCTGAGCGCGCATCGAAGACCACCTCGCTCTTAGATGTTCTGCACTTTGCAAAGCAGCAATCCATCACACATCCCAATTTTCCGTTTTTGTTGTTTACCTATTACAACCCCGTTTTGAAAATGGGCATTGAAACTTTTGCCCAAGAAGCTCAATCCGCCAAAATTCAATACATTTTAATTGTGGACCTTCCCCCGGAGGAGGCCGCAAATTACTTAGAGATCATGAACCGACACTCCATCCTTACCGTATTCTTAGCCTCTCCCACGACGACGCCCGCACGGCTAGCGCTAGTGTGCAAATCTTCTACGGGGTTCATTTATTCGGTTTCTCGGACGGGGGTGACCGGGACTCAAGTCGAAGTTTCAACCAGCCTTGCAGGCGAATTGGAGTTGATCAAACGACAAACCGATCAGCCGATCGCGGTTGGTTTTGGAATCTCGAATGGTGAACAAGCCAAGCAAGTTGCGCTGCTCGCCGATGCCGTGGTCGTGGGCAGTGCTTTTGTGAAACTAAAATCGGTGAGCGAGGTGCGTAAATTGGCAAAAGAAATTCGTGCCTCTCTGCTCTAAACTAGGTAGAATGTAACCCTATGATTCATGGCATTTCTCGCGCAAAAAAATTTAATGGAAGTCCCAAAATACCCGGCGATAAATCGATCTCCCACCGCGGACTAATTTTAGGTGCGCTTGCCAAAGGAACCAGCGAAGTGATTGACCTTTTAGAGGGCGAAGATGTTCAGTCCACGGCCCGATGCTTAAGAGCCCTGGGAGTAAAGATCACTAAAAAAGAGCGGTCTACCTTTATTGAGGGAATTGGTGAACGTGGATTTCAGCAAGCGGACGGGGTTTTGGATTGCGGGAACTCGGGCACTACGATGCGCGTGATGATGGGAGTCCTTGCGGGCCGCCCGATTAAAGCGACGCTGACCGGCGATGCTTCGCTCACGCAGCGACCCATGAAACGTGTGTCCGAGCCGCTTAAACTCATGGGTGCAACTTTTGAACTTTCGCGCGAAAACTATGCTCCGCTAACGGTGCGGGGTGGGCCGCTCCATGCCATCGATTATTCGCTCAAAATTGCAAGCGCGCAAATTAAGACTGCAATTCTGATGGCCGCGCTGTGTGCCGAAGGCACGACTCGGTTAACTGGCGAAATTGGAAGCCGCGATCATACGGAACGTTTATTGCCTTACTTTGGCGCAGAGATTCGAGCGACCGAATCCGAAATTTCGTTAAAGGGCGGACAAATCCTGACCGCAAACCGGTTACGCGTACCCAGCGATCCTTCGACGGCGGCTTTTTGGATTGGAGCCGCTAGCCTTATTCCAGGTGGCACGCTTGAGCTCGAAAATATTTCCCTAAATCCAACGCGCATTGGTTTTATTCGCGCCTTAATTTCGATGGGTGCAAAAATAGAAACTGAGTTAACTCAAACGAATCCAGAACCTGTTGGAAAAGTTTTTGTTCAAAACTCCGCACTGAAGGGTATCCGGATTCCCGAACAGGAAGTTCCAAGTTTAATCGACGAATTACCCCTTCTTGCCGTCCTGGCGACCCAAGCAGAAGGAACGACCGAAGTCCACGGCGCAGAAGAACTTCGCGTAAAAGAGAGCGACCGATTAGAAGCTATCGCGCTCAATATCCGCGCAATGGGCGGAAGCATTGAGCTTTTCCAGGATGGGTTTAAAATAGTTGGCCCGCAAAAATTAACCGGTGCGGCGATTCAAACGTTTCATGATCACCGGATTGCGATGGCGTTCAGCATTGCAGCCCTTGTTGCGGACCAAGAAACAACGATTGATCACCCGGAATGTGTCGCTATTTCTTACCCCACTTTTTTTGAAACCTTAAAGGACCTTACCCAATGAAAGCTGCGGTGATCGGAAGTCCAGTCAGTCATTCGCTTTCACCCGCGATTTTTGGCTTTTTAGCGAGCGAAGCTAAAAAAGTAGAAAACTCATTTACATTGGACTATACGGCGCAAGAGCTTTCAAATTCCCAACTCTCTACCTTTGTTTCTTCCGTAAAAGAAACCCCCAATTTTTTAGGATTCAATGTCACCCTTCCCCACAAAGAAACGATCCTTCCATTTTTAGATCATCAAAGCGAGGAGGCGAACTGTATCGGAGCGGTAAATGTGGTGCACGTGAATCAGGGCTCATTGAAGGGCTATAACACGGATTGTTTTGGGATCGAGAAAACGCTCGACGAATGTCAGTTTGATCCCAAACAAAAAAACGTTCTTCTGATTGGCGCCGGTGGCGCAGCTAAGGCTACGGCATATACGTTGGGAAAACTCGGGGCGAAGCAGGTCATCGTTTACAATCCACGCTCCACACGCGGCCAAAAGTTGGCCAGCACTTTTGCGCGCGTGTTTCCTGGCACTTCGTATCGTGCCATTTCAGACCAAGCGGAACTTGCTCTGACCTCCTTTTCGCTGGTCATTAATGCAACTCCAGTGGGAATGAAGGAAAGCGCTGATGATCGAACGTTTGATTTTTTAAGCACTTTACCGTTTACCTCGAACGCGCTTGCCTTTGATCTCATCTACACCCCTGCGGACACTCTTTTTTTAAAAACCGCACGAGCTTGCGGACTAAAGACCATCGGCGGGCTACCGATGTTCGTTTGGCAAGCCTTAGGAACGTGGAGCATTTGGCTAGGAGAACCCCCAAATTTAAAACGGCTCAGAACTGAATTAGGTGATTTTCTTCAGGGACTGCTTTATTTACGAGAAAATAGTCTTCCGCTTTTTTTGACCGGCTTAATGGGCGCAGGAAAATCAGACGTCGGCGCTACGTTAGCCGCTTTGAGTAAGCGTACTTTTCTAGATGCGGATGCGCTCATTGAACAAGCCGCAAACTCCTCGATTGCAGAAGTTTTTGAGAGAAAGGGAGAATCCCACTTTCGCTCCATTGAGAAAGACATCATTCAGCGGCACTGCAAAACGCCAGCGAGTATCCTTGCATTGGGTGGAGGCGCTCTTGGAGAAGAATCGACTCTGCGTGCGTTAACGCAGGCCGGGATTTTGATTTATCTAAGAGCAAAGCCCGAGACGTTACACCAACGACTCACGCGGAATTCAACGACCCCTGATCAGACCGCTGGACGCCCCTTGCTCAAGGGACTTAGCCCAGCAGAGCAATTGCAAAAACTAACTGCGCTACTTGAAATTCGGGCTCCTCAATACGAGCGGGCTAACCTCGCAATCGATACAGATTTATTGAACCCTGACCAAGTCGCCCTCGCGATTATCCAAAATTTAGGAAGAAATTATGCCAAAACCCTTGCAGCTTAAGCTAAAATTAGGCGAACGCTCTTACCCCATATGGGTTGGCCAAAATGTAATTCAAGAATTGCCTAAGTTTTTAGGAAAACGTAAATCCAAAAAGGTTTATATGCTTGCCGATGCTAAACTCACCCAAGCGCATGACGAAATTTCAAAGCTCCTTTTTGTCAAGGGCATTGAAGGCCATCTGATTTTACTGAACGCGGGCGAATCACTCAAGGAAATCGACGCCACTTACCCGATTTATGCTGAACTCCTTCAGAAAAAAGCGGATCGAGATTCCGTAATTTTAGCACTAGGAGGCGGGACGATCGGAGACGTTGCGGGCTTTGTTGCGGCAACCTATATGCGAGGCATTGATTGGATCAGCGTTCCGACCACACTTTTGGCCCAAGTCGATAGTGGCGTTGGAGGCAAGACCGGCATCAATCATTCGGCCGGAAAAAATCTCATCGGCGCCTTTCATCAACCCAAGCTCGTCCTTTGCGATACTCAATTTTTAAAAACCCTAAGTGCACGAGAAATTATTTCGGGCTTAGGAGAAGTCATCAAATATGGAATTACTTTTGATCCTAAGTTTTTTCACTTTTTACAAAAAAACTTATTCGATTTAATTCAGTTAGATCCAGGCACCGTACAAGCCGCAATTCAACGGTCTTTGCATTGGAAGAGCAAGTGTGTGGCCAAAGATGAGCTGGACCGAACAGGAACACGAGAAATTTTAAACTTTGGACACACCTTT
>CAIMNF010000604.1 GCA_903842755.1 Oligoflexia bacterium | reverse complement strand
TTTTTGGAATATTTACTTTTCTGGGGTTTGCAATTAATACATCGTTTATTGGATCACGTTTGATCTCCGGGGCCTATAATTACTATGTTAATCGCAATATCACTTTTAAAGCAAAATCAGGCGTTTTTAGTTCGTTGTGTAAATATTGGTTGTTGGTCGTTTTGTTGGGGTCAATTTCATACTTTGGGACAATAAGACTAGTCCGCTTTGGAATGAATGTCTTTTTGGCAAAAGTTACTATGGATTTGGTGCTTTTTTTGATTAGTTTCGAAATTCAAAAGAGTTTTGTGTTTGATGGTGCTGATGCGCACGAAAAGGATTGACTTTTTAAATCTACCAATCTCTCTTCAAGAGACTTGAGCCCAGCATTTGATAAGCGCAATTTTTCTAATTTATTGCGTATATTATGCAGAAAAGCTAGACTAATCAACTATGACTCGAAAAGGAATCATCCTCGCTGGCGGATCCGGCACTCGCCTCTACCCGGTAACCCTCCCCACTTGCAAACAATTACTCCCCGTTTACGACAAGCCCATGATCTATTACCCGCTCGCCACCTTGATGCTTGCTGGAATAAGGGAAATCTTAATCATTTCAACTCCGCGGGATTTACCTAGGTTTCAAGAACTTTTAGGAACAGGAAATCAATGGGGGGTCGCTATTCAATATATTGCGCAACCCAAGCCAGAAGGCCTCGCTCAAGCCTTTATTTTAGGAGCATCCTTTATTGGACAAAGTCCAAGCGCCTTGATTTTGGGTGATAACTTGTATTACGGACAGGGATTCGCAAAGCAGCTTCAAGGGATTTCCAAGAATTATGAATCAACCACCGTTTTTGCATATCACGTAAAATCACCCTCGCAATACGGTGTAGTTCAATTTGATTCATCTGGGAAGGTCATCAGTATTGAAGAGAAGCCAAGTAACCCAAAATCAAATTTCGCCGTGACCGGTCTCTATTTTTACGACCAGAATGTGACCGAGTACGCAAAGTCGTTAAAGCCATCCGCCCGGGGCGAACTCGAAATTACTGATTTAAATCAAATTTATTTAAATCAAGGAAATCTAAAAGTAGAAGTCTTGGGCCGTGGCATGGCGTGGCTAGATACAGGGTCTTTTGAGTCCTTACTTCAAGCGTCGAACTTTATTCAAACCATAGAGGCAAGACAAGGTTTGAAAGTAGGTTGCCCCGAGGAAATTGCCTGGCGCATGAAATGGATTAACGATGCGCAGCTCGCAGAACTTGCAAAAAAGTTTGAAAATAGTGGTTATGGTCATTATTTGAAGGAGATTTTAAAGAGTGGCTAAGCAAAAAACAATTCTTGTGACCGGTGGAGCAGGTTTTATTGGAAGCAATTTTGTAGAATTAGCGCAAGGGGCGGGTTACAAGGTCATCGTCTACGATTGTTTAAATTATGCGGGACACTTGGAGAATATTGAAAATTTGCTTCCTAAGCCAGAACTTATTCATGCGAACATTTTGGACGGCGAGCAAGTTTTATCAGCGCTTCAAGTACACCAGGTCGATTGGCTGATCAATTTTGCGGCCGAATCACACGTAGACAAATCGATTACAACCCCAAGAGCATTTGTCGAAACCAACGTGCTCGGAACGTTACAGCTTTTAACTGCGGCAAAAACGTATTTTGATTCACTCACCGGGGCTTCCAAAAATGAATTTCGTTTCCACCAAGTTTCTACGGACGAGGTTTTCGGTTCATTAGGTCAAGTAGGCAAGTTTTCGGAACAAACGGCTTATCAGCCTAATTCTCCCTACTCTGCTTCAAAGGCGGGGGGCGATCATTTAGTGCGTGCCTGGTTTCACACTTACGGGTTGCCTACCTTGATCACGAATTGTTCAAACAATTACGGCCCAAAACAATTTCCTGAAAAATTAATTCCCCATATGATTCTTTGTGCGCTTGAGGACCGTCCGCTTCCTGTTTACGGCAATGGCCAAAATATTCGGGACTGGATTCATGTGAAAGACCATTGCCGAGGACTTTTACTTGCACTTGAAAAAGGCAAGCCTGGTGAAACTTATTGTTTTGGAGGTAACAGCGAGCGCAAAAACAAAGACGTGGTATATGCAATTTGCCATGAGCTTGACCAATTAAAGCCAAGTAAGAGAGGCCTACCGTATTCGAAACAAATTGAGTACGTTGCGGATCGCCCCGGCCATGATTTTAGGTACGCAATCGATGACTCCAAAGCAATTCGAGAATTAGGTTACTCTCGCAAATTTAAAGATTTTGAAAATGGATTAAAGGATACGATTGCCTGGTACTTGGAGAACTTAGACTGGTGCAAAAAAGTGACCTTAAAGACGGGCGCGCAAATCAAATACGATTGGGCAAAGGTGCAGGCGTGAGTAATAGCGCGAATCAAGCATTTAATGACCAAAAGCTACTTCCCGGGTTAAGGGTAATTCAAATTAAAAAATTTTCTGACGAGCGCGGTTTTTTCTGTGAGCGTTACGTTAAGAATCGATTCGATGATTCCACCTTTAATGTAAACTTTGTTCAAGACAATCATTCACGATCAAAAGCCGGAGTGATTCGCGGACTTCATTATCAGCACTCGCCCGCGCAGGGAAAATTCGTTAGTGTGCTGAGGGGGCGAATTTGGGACGTGGTTGTGGATCTCCGCTCTCATTCACAAACTTTTGGCCACCACTTTGGAATTGAACTTTCCGACGAAAACTCCTTATCCCTTTGGGTGCCAGGCGGTTTCGCCCACGGATTTTGTGTCTTAGGTGACGAGGATGCTGACGTCATCTATAAAGTCGATTGCCCGTACTCCCCAAAGAACGAAGGCGGGATTAATTTTGCAGACCCTGATTTAAATATTCAATGGCCGGTCCGTGATCCCATTGTGGCGGCTAGAGATAAAGCACTGCCCCTTTTTGCTCACTATGCGCAGAATCCTATTTTTTAAAGGATAGACAGAACCGTCCTTTATGGACTATGAATAAAAGTACCCATGAAGCTCTCCCTGGTCGTCCCCGTCTATAACGAAGCCCAACACTTGCGGGCAGTTTTGCCCTTTCTTTACTCTGTGAAGCTCCCTATTGAGCACGAATGGATTTTTATTGATGATAAAAGCACGGATGAAAGCTTAAAAATTTTGGAAGAACTCAAGGTCACTTACCCGATGACGCTCCTGATGCAGCCTAGCAATCAGGGAAAAGGTGCCGCCGTGATCAGGGGCATTCAGGAAGCGACGGGCGATATTATTATTATTCAAGACGCAGATTTTGAATATCACCCCCGCGATATTCCCCGTTTAATTGAGCCTTTAATCAAGGACGAGGCCGATGTGGTCTATGGAAGCCGCTTTAAGAAAAGTTCGCCGCAGGTTCATCGAACCTATCATTATTTTGTAAACCGCTTTCTTACGCTGATGAGTAATTTGTTTTCGGGCATTTACTTAACGGATATGGAAACATGCTACAAGGTCTTTCGGGCAGATATCGTTAAGCCCATGCAGCTCAAATCCTCTCGCTTCGGAATTGAGGTCGAGTTTACTGCGTACCTAGGTAAAATCCGCGCGCGAATCCATGAACTTCCGATATCGTATTTTCCAAGAACACGACTTCAAGGTAAAAAAATTAATTGGAAGGATGGGGTAGCTGCGCTCAGACATCTTGTTTATTTTAACTTTTTCGTGTCTGCGGAACAGGCGTTTAAAGGGCTAAAAGATTCCTATAAAAAATAAAAGTCAATTCACGGCTGACTATTGCTTCAAGGATATCCGTCTGCGAGGAAAAACGTATATTGGTCAGGGTGAATTGTTCACGCCTTATCTCCCAAAAGAATTCTACAGGTTACCTTACGAACAAACCCCATCCGTCACAATATGCTCAATAGGCGACGTCAGTACATCGTTCAAGTTTAGTTCAGGATAATCCCGGTTCGACGAGGTAGTTGAGCGAACGTGGATCACTAATCCCGGTAACCCAAGCTCCGATGCAAGGCTGCTCGGCGAAGTGTGTTGAGCTGGATTAAGGGTTATGCGTTCAATTTCGGCCATCGTGGGGCAAAGCTTAGTCTTGTAGAGAGGAAATGTCAATTAATTTCTTAAATATGTTTAATTAATTAGTGTTTAACTAATGAGTTGGTTAAGGAA
>CAIMNF010000603.1 GCA_903842755.1 Oligoflexia bacterium | reverse complement strand
GTGGCTTTGATCCGTTGTTTGCGCTTAATCATACGGCGGCAATGTTAAGGGCGCACCTTAATCGGCTGTTTAGGCGGACGTGGTGTACGACGAAGAAGCGGGGAGAGCTAGAGCGACATATTTGGCTTTATGTGCATCATCATAATCATGTGCTGACTTAAACTTAAGCAGGGAGAGGAGCCAGTTGACAACTGATAGAGTTGAGGTTGACCAATTTTTTGACGGTGTCTAGTCTCTCTACAGTTTTCCCCAAAAAATCCCGATAAGTTTGATGGCAAAGGTGTAAGAACGGTTCTTGCACTTTTCTAGCTGGGGTAGTTTTTGGGGGATTTTGTGAGGAGAGAGAGCACACAACCACAGTCGCGTAGGGCATATACCTTAGTGCAACTAATGAAACAAATTTCGTTGAGTCATTTGGGCTCAGTGTTGTTATTTGTTTTGCTGGTTGGGTGCAATAATATCAGCCAGTCCACTCTTAATTCTGCGATCAACAGCACGAGCGGTAACAATATCGGAACGGGCGACATGATCACGAACACGGGCGGCGGTGCCTTTGTTTTAACTTCCGTATTGCCCAGTCAAGACTATCCAGGCGATTTAGATTTAATCGGACAAAACGGCCAGTTTGACCAATTCTGTACCGGCGTAAATAATCCGTGCTTATGCCAGTACACCTATACGCTTCCGAACTCCACTACTACGCAAACCGATACGCAGGCGACTGTTTATCAAGAAACGAATTTAATTACTTGTCCCCAAGATCCTAACTTGGCAGCGGGTGTGACGACGTTTAACCTTTCGCTCATTACGACCAGTCAACAATTTGCATCCAATAGTATTTCAGTACAGCTGAATGGGACTACCTATGCAGGAACGACCTATTACTTGGACACGTCGGCTCCTAGTAGCTTTGTGCAAGTGAGTCGGTTTCAGTGTCGCCATTTGGAAACCGTAAAAAACTTTTTGGACGGTACGGTTCTCGATCCCATTCAATCCGAAAATCCGGAAATCATTTATCCGTTTAATTACTACACCACCAATTTGTCCCAAAGTTTACTCAATATTCAAACGGGGGGTGGCGCCGGCGGGAGTTCCGCAACGCAGGAATGGGATTGTACGCTGATTCCTAATTACAATCACACGCTGCAATGGTGGGCTAACCCTTATGTGTTTTCGCTAAGCACATGCACCGGACAAGATAATTTTTGTAATGGAGATGGGGAACTCATGTACCCTACAAGTTCATTATCAAGCGGACTCATTCCGGTAAATGTGGCCACGAATACGGGAAGGACCCGCGCGAGTTTCTCTTTGGCGAAGCAAGCATATGGCGTGTTTACCGTTCCAGTTCCGGCAGCAATTGCACCATTGGGTGCGGGGAGTCCGTCTGCAGGAAGTTCCGGGGGCGGCTCCAGCGGTGGGAGTTCAGGTACGATTTATACATCGGCAACCTACATTAATTCCAAAACCTGTGCGGGCGGTGGCGCATGTGGGATCGGTTATGCGGCTAAACCGATTCCGAACGGGACTAGCTCAACCTGTCCTTCTTCTTCCGCAGTGACGATTCCTGCGAACGCAAAATGGGTAAAACTTTGGAATTTTAAAGCGCATAATATTTCGCCGCCGAGTTATGTGAGTGCGGTGAGTTCGTTTAGTAGTGGTGTAATTGCGTGTAACAGTTATAGTCCTGCGGTTCCTGCTTGTGCTTTTGCGGTGCCGACCGCCACCCCTTTTTATACCAGTGGTACTTATGGAGCAGGATTAGTTTGTGGTGGGGGTACCACCCATGCGAGTGACTTTGGATGTCAGTTAGGTGGGACTGGTGCAGATTACAACGATGATTTAAAGGGGCAAACTGGGCTTGCTACAGGGATTGATCTTGGAGAAGCGCCCACCTATACTCGAATCATGAGTGCTTCTCTGGGAGCAGGAGCGGCGGCGGTGACCATTCCCGCGTGCTTTAATATTCTGACGAGTAGCTGGAATGTAGGCAATGGTAGCGAAGTTTGGCAGCCGAGTCCTTATGCATATCAAGATGCGCAGCCGCAAATGACTGTTTCTTCCATGCAATCCTTCCCTTGGAATTTGTTTGGACCAGGGTTAGGGGCACCGAATGGAACAGCGGTTGATCCTACCGAATATTGGACTGCCGTGCCGGCAGCTACACCGTCTACGCCAACATTTACGAGTGCAAGTTTTAGCACGGACAATTATACCGATAATCTTTTTGTCGTAACCGACCCAAGCATCAACGATTCTACGTTTATTAACGATGCGGGCTCTTATCCTTATTATCGGCCGGTCACGTATAGGTCGGCTTCGGACTGTTCGGCGTCAACGCAAGAGGGGTGTTTGAACGAATCGCCACCGCCTACACAAATTACATGGGATTTAGATACTAATGCGGTGGGGGATGATTCAACACAGAACGTCTTTCCGTTATGTGTGTTGCAGTTTTATCAATAGGAATTTTGGGGGATGAATGAACGATTGGGAAAATAAGCAGGTTGTGCCAAGGAAAAGATGGCGAAATCGGAAAAGTGCTCGGAGCGCCTTACTGCTGGTCGCCGTTTTGAGTTTGGTTAGTGGTTGCACGAATGTGATTTCAAAAAGTGGGGGTCTTGGAAGTTCCTTGGGAAGTGGGAGTAGTTCGCTCACGACCACGGGCACGGCTACCTTGACCACCACAACGCCCGTTTCGCATGTTTTAATTAATGCTCAAGTCAGTGCATCGCCTTCCAATGGTAACCTTACTCTTGCTCTCGCAGTGAACACCAGTCTTCCTGGTTATTTGCCGCTTACTCAATTCTGTGCGACCTCTGGAGCAAACGTCTGTATGTGCGAGTTGGATTGGAATCAATTGAATGCAGTAGGGTCTAGTGCAACAACAGTCGCTCGCACGAAAAGGCTTACGGTAACTCAGGTTCAAGCGGCTTCGGTTCAATGTGCACTTCCAACGTCGTTTTGGACGACGCTCGCGTCAGGAACACAAATGAGTATGACCATCGTTCCGATCGTTCAATCCGGAAATTTGACGGCATTGAACGTTCAGGCCATTAATTACAAGAAAAATTCTACCGCAAATAATTCGGGTTCGGGCGGTGATTTTACCGATAGCTTACTTACGCCCTTTTACAATATTCAACGCTATACGTGTTTTCGAACGGATCATTTTTCACCGTACGAAGTGCTGAGCGCTGCTTGGACTTTACCGGCGGGTAACACGACGACCACCCCGACGCCGCCACCGGTGACGGAGATGGTGGGGAATGCGTTTTGTGTTTCCCCTAATAGTACCGCCAACGGAAGTTACACCTGTCAAACGCCCAGAAACGGGCTATCGGCACAGAACTATTTTAGAAATCTTTATGTGCCCAGTTATGTGGCTGGGAGTATGAATACCCAGAATACGAACTATTATTGCCCATTAGTAAAAGAGCCCATTTTATATTCGGCAGGATCGGTTCCAAGTTCGGGCTTAACGCCGTCCGTTTGGCCTTTAGATACTTCGTTTGCGTTGGCGCAAACGCCAAATAATAATTGGAGTGTTGGGGTTACGGCCGCATCGACCGTTTCAAAGTCAGGCGATCCTGCGCCGTCGCCGTGCCAGGGAGATAAACTTTCCATGGTGGAAACGGGGATAAACCGTACTTGTTTGGGCTATGCAGCCCCGCCGAAATCGGATGGGACGTGCGGAACAATGACAGATAATACGGGTAAAGTGCGTCCTTTGGTTCGCCTCCGGCGTTATCGCGCAATTTTTCCTGCTCAGTTTGATTTTGTGGGCAATGGAGGCGGTGGGGGAACCGTATTAGGTGCGCCCGTTCAATCGCCCACTGCGATTGATGAAATTTTAGTAGCCGATCGTTTAGTGGTGGACTCGAACGGCGTCGCCACGGGAGATATGATTTACGGTCCAAAGCCTTGTAACTTTGCCTGGTTTGATCACGAAGGAGTGACCAATCGAACCGGCGCGGGAAATTTCTTTTCGCACTTTGTGGGCGGTGTACCTATTTATAAAGGCACGAATAGTTTTTACTACACGGACATTAATGGGAATCAAATTTCGGTAAATCCAGACGGGTTGATTTTGCCCAACGCCGATAGTATTTATCAAAATGTTAATAATGCCATCTTGCCGCCTTCGTGTTCGGCCACGGTGCCCTTGGTGCAACAGCAGGTGGGCTCGCCTTCATTGGTCAGACTCATTACCTTAAATAATAATCGGACAGACCACATTACTTTGGGGACTCGGGTTTTCTTTTTGAATGAACAGCACTTAAGACCTATCGACCCTTGGGTTCCCAACTATTTAGAGGACACCACGTTTCAAGCATGTGCGCCATTGGCCGATCCATTTACGGAGCCGCCCCTTCATGTTTATCAAGGGAGTTCGGGAACGATGTCTTGGTGCTCAAAACCTTATCCAACACAAAATCCGTATTGGTTTTATTTGAATCAAAAGCGGGCAACGGTAAATGCAGTAGATAACGCTTCGGTCTTAGTAAATTGGGGCTTAGGGTCGGCTCCGGTAAAGCACTATACGTCTTATGTTAATGCAAGTAGCACCTCTACTCTTGGGACCTTAACGCTAACCGATGTGGGATTGATTAATCCTAACTCATCCTCAACGCTTTGTAAGGGTACACTTTCAGTGTGTTCGGATTCCGGGCAAGCAAGTTCTGCTTGCAGAAATTACATAGGCGAGTCGGGCACACGCTTAACTTGCGATCGCACGGTTAAGTACGACACCGCTTTATTGAATAGTAATCCCACTTATCCTTATTTTCCGTTGCAGGCACCTACGAGTGACATTGTAAATATGCTTGCAACTGATGATACCCACGACAAAGGCTACGCCTGTACGTATTCGGTCAGCAGTGATTCCTCAAAAATAAACACCCAATCGCCGTCCTCGGGGTGCTGTGGAGTCATTAATGGCGTTCCACTATTACAACATGTTTTAGGCACCGCAGGAAACCACGGACACTTGGAGCCTTTTCAAAACGCAAATTTTCCAAGCGTGCGCTTTTGTGGGAATCCGGTGAAATAAAAATTTAAAAAGGGGAAATGTGAACGTCGGGATAAGACAAAAAAACAATCAAAATCAAGCCGCCGCGGTGAACGGCGTGCTTTGGTTTATGGTCCTGTCTTTAAGCGCCTGTACCCAAGTTCAAGAAAGTACGATTCTAGCGCCGATCACGGCAGTTTCACCGTCTACTACGACGACGTATAATTGCTCCGATTTAAATGAATTCACAACACAAGCGATTTGCCAAAGCGGTCCCGCATTACCCAATTACCCTTATGGAACTCAAGCGAATTGCGTTCAAGACACTCAATTGTACCCCGATGGAACGGCGGCGAACTGTTGGAAACCCGTGAGCGGATGGGAAACCTGTGTTTCAAGGATGCAAACGCAAGCGAATCAAACTGGAAACGTTACGCATTGGATTTATACGGCTTACGGACAAAAAACGTTTACGGGCACTACCTTCAACGAAAACCGATCGCTGGTCAGTTGTTCAAGCCAAGTCTGTGTGTGCGACCCAATTTATTTATCATCCGAAGAAACGTTCGATTTTTCTACTGGCAGTACTTATCAAGTGTACGTTTTTAATTCGCAATATATTCAGCAAATAGATCACTTTTCCGTGCCAACACCCGCACCGGTGGCGGCTCCTTATGCGACGCCGGACTTGTTGGCGCTCGTTTCACCCTCGCCTGGAGGATTGATTGCGTCGATGATGCCGGTGGCAACGCCTACTCCGGTTAGTGTACCGGTAACCGGGGGGAGTTTTCCGCTAGTAAGTGCTTGGCCTACGCCAAGTCCTGGCACACTAAACGCAATCAGTGTGCCAAGTCCTGCCATTGGTTTAAGTTCTTGGGTGCCGGAGCCTGGATCCATTGTGGCACATTGGCCGATGGCGCCCGCGTCAAGTAGTACCGATGCTCCGGTTCCTGGTGATTTAGAGTTTCAAACCGCCCAATTAGTTGAAACTTCGGGAACAACTGGTGCACAAATTTATACTGGTGGCGGCGGAATGTATTTTATTGGAGACCCGAGTGTTAACGCAAACAACGCTGAGCCCTTTCCTTTCACAGGTGCAAGCACTTTTCATTCCTGGGGAGCGGAGTATTCCGCACCGTTAACCCAAACTTATTCCGCATTTAGTATTAGTTTTTGGTTATGGCAGGAAATTTACAGCACTACTGAAACTTGTGTTAGGGATGGTACAAGTCCAGAGGAAATAGGATTCGGGCCAGGAAATTTCAGATTCTTAATTGATCCGAATTGTGTCGTTTATGCGGGCATTGATCCAGGCCCATTTATTAATGGAGTCCCCAGCGCGCCTGTAAATGCGACCACTTTTATTACGCCAGGAGCGTGGAATCATTTTGTTTTCACCTATCAACCCATTGGAAACGGATATGGAACGGGAATTCTTTATCGAAATGGAATTAAAAGCGGATCGCTAAGCAGTATGCCTTTGCCATCCCCTTCACCCAGCGCCAGTCCTACATTTTTTATTGGGACAAGCGCCGAAGGGGGCGGGCCCTTTTACGGATTGGTTAATGACGTCGTTATTTGGAGTGTTTCGCTTACACCGGCCGAAGTTCAAAGCATCTACGTGAATCAAAGTTCACCGGTGATGACTGATCCTACGCCGGTATTTTCTAGCCCGCCAAGTGCGGCTCCGAATGCCAGCTTGGTGAATACGGATCCATTTTATTATCACCCGGTAGGTATTACTCCAAATTATGTTCAGTGGACCACAGATATGCCGTATGGAAAGGAGCTAGAGTCAGCAACGCCGACCCCCGCACCGGGAGGTACCCCGGTAATCACAAATACTCATCCCTATTCCGGCTATGAGGCGATCCCTACTGCAATGCATGTTTGGCATATGAATGACTCTACATCGACACTTGTGGACTCTAATGGAACTCTTAACTTGTCGGTAATTTCTACGAATAGCGATTATGCCGTATTTGGCAAAACTGGAATCTTAAATCAGGCGATTGGATTCGATGGAAATCAAGTTGCTACCGCAACGACGAGTTCCGCAGCTGGCGCAAGTATGCCGACTGGAAGTTTTTCCATTGCAGGTTGGTTTAGAACTTCAGCACAAGGAGGCAATGGAACGAGTACTTTTGTCCCCATTTTTAACTATGGGGGAACTTCC
>CAIMNF010000602.1 GCA_903842755.1 Oligoflexia bacterium | reverse complement strand
GCAACCCCAAAATATTTCCTCCATTGACGGGCACTACTGCTTTTAGATATCAAATGAGCGGGTCCGTTTATCTTGGAAAAGGCTCGCAGCAATTCACCCAAGGATGTGCATTGGCTTATTTGGCTACAGCATTGGTAG
The DNA here is from genome assembly GCA_903842755.1 of Oligoflexia bacterium. Lineage (GTDB taxonomy): Bacteria > Bdellovibrionota > UBA1018 > UBA1018 > CAIMNF01 > CAIMNF01. The sequence continues at coordinate 5,301 of CAIMNF010000602.1, read as the reverse complement.
ATGTGAAACCCACGCCATCAATCAATGATCTTAAAGACTTTCTTAAAAATCCAGACTCGGACAAAAGAAAAGACTACCTCAAAGCGTTGGGTGACAAAATTAACGCGTTAACCGATCAAAATGCTATCGATGCATTTAAAAATCTAAAAACGGAAGTCACTAAAATTTGTTCCGCTGCTGGAAAACATCCTAATCCCAATACCCGTAAGCGAGACAAAGCAGACTGCGATCTTTTCTATAATTTTTCATCAAAACTGCCCACTCCAACAACCCCACCTGCCCCCCCAGCGCCTTCCACTACTCAAACCGTGGATTCTGCAAATTCTAAATTTACTGCCACACCTTCAAGTGCCGTAGTGGGAACCCCCATTACGTTAACAGCAACGGTGCTGGATGCTAGCAGCACTCCCATTCCCGGAGTGAGCGTTTCAGTTTCAGCAAGCCCAGCAAATGGTGTAACTTTTGATTCGGCCTCAAAAGCCGCTGATGCTACCGGTATCGCAAACTTTACCTTAAGCGCCACTCAGTCGGGAACTTTTACGATTAATGCATCCGCAAACAGTATAGCAGTAGGAGCAGCGGTAACTGTAACATTTAATCCAAACGGCCAACAGCTGGTGGATAAATTTCAAGACGCTGCAAATGCCGCGCGGGATATTTCGAACAAATGCAAAATTGAACAAGACAAGCTCCGCGACTCAACAAACTATTCCCAAACCATTACTCTTACGGAATTAAGTTATAAAGAATTGATTAATGGTCCGTGTAATACGGTGACCTTTGCCCCGAACACTGCTGCAGGCGCTAGCCCTTCACCGGTTCCCAATCTTAGTGTTCTTTTAAAATATTTAGGGAACGACACAGGGGATGCAGTGACTGCATTACAAGCAGCGCAATATTCAACGTCCTGGAACCCGTTTAACTACGACTCTAAAAACAGTTCAGACCAAGCAATCTTGGCTGAGCTTGCTACCCTCCAACAGCGTTGCGCAAAGCGGCACTTTGAGGCGCAATTAGCACGCGACTTGGATTTAGGAATTTCGCAAGCTGCGCAAATCGCGTTGACTAAAGGAGTAGGACTCGAGTCCCTTAATTTTAAGGTAAACGATTGCACCATTAGCATTGTTGGCGAACGCGGAAGTATTTTTACAAAGAAGAAACAAAACGTCGTCATCACAAAAGACGACGGTACGACTGTTTTGGACGGCACAGGCTACCGCCGGGGCAACGTTTTTAAAGCAACAACAGTCAGCACAGAACTGGAAAGATTGTTACGACCGGTAGTCATCGAAAACCAAGGCAGCGCCCCAAATCCATACATCGACATCCCTGCGGGCGCCAACTACAACGCTACTCAATATATATCGGGCCTCTACCATTCCACAGACGTCCGCGACGAAGACAAACTCGACGTCATTGACGACGCCGTACAATATTCGCTATACGGAAATAAATCGACCGGAGCGAACTGCCTAGACCTACCAAAGCCTTAGGGGTATTATTTAAATTAAATAAGTTTAATTAAACTCCTGACCTGACTTTTTCAGTCACCCTATAAAAAAAATTCACCTGTTCAACTTTTTGACACCGATTTTTACTAAAATCGTCATTAAGTCCATTTTAACGATACTACAGGTTGGCATCATATTTGCGATACCCTTAGTATTATGACTAAAACCAACAAGTTTATGATCGGATATAGTTCTTTAACGGCGGTAATCGCCCTTACTTTGGCCGGGTGCGGAAGTGCTTTTAACGGCACGTATGCGCTTCAGCAAACGGGTGGGCCACAATGTTCTACAGGCTACACGCTTGGCAGTACAACTCAATCCGTAAATATGGTCATTACACAAAACGGTTCTGGAATTACCGGAACAGGATCGGGAAGCTGCGGAGCCGAATCATTGGTCGGTACAGTAAGCGGAAACTCTGGCACTGCAACTTTGACCATCACTTCTCAGACCTACGGTGCTACTTGTACTTACAATGGACCAATCACGGTTCAAAGTAACGTAATTAGTGGCACACTTAACGCTCAAAACAATAGCGGTATCACTAGTTACGGCTACTGCGGAACTTCCGTTAGCTTCACCGGAACCAAGACGAACTAAACTCCTATGAAAACCCAACCCACCCTAAAACTCCTTTCCGCGGGTTCGTTCACCTTAGTATGGGCAATCATCCTTGCTGCTTGCGGCAGTGCTTTTAATGGGAATTTTGCCTTACAGCAATCGGGGGGGTTAACGTGTGCGGGTTCAACGTCGAGTACGTCTTCCGTTAATTTAGTCATTACACAATCGGGCAATACCATCAATGGAACGGGCACTGGCGGTTGTGGAGCGGAAACCTTAACCGGGACCGCAAACGGAACGACTATTTCGAATGCAACCTTGATCATTACGTCTACCGGTGGGGCAGCGACTGCCTATACAAATCCCTTTTATAATGCGGGCAATACGGGTGGAAATCCTTACTACCCACCCAGCAATCCTTATGCTTATGGTTACGGCTACCCGTATGGGTATAGCGGCTACGTTGGATATCCTTATGCAAACGCGGGTTACCCAATTGGCACCAATCCGACGTCAGGAAACACGGGCACTTGTACCTACACGGGAACTTTAAATATGTCTGGCACGGGTTCCGGCAGCACGGTAACGGGAACGCTTACCTTGCAAACCAGTGGCACGACTGTGGCCCAAAGCTACTGCACTGCTGCGGTGACGATTTCCGGATCTAAGCAATAATCGACTACATCAACTTCGCCACCGTCTGCCCAAAAATTTTATTAATTCCTGCTGCAACTTGCGGCGTACCTGCCACTTTTAACTGTGCGGGCAATTCCATCTGCGCGCGCCAAGTGTCCGTTAAAAACTGCACGCGTAAGGGGGACTTCCCTCGGTGCGACAAAATAAACTGCTTCATCTGCCGCAGTTGATCCACTTGGACTCTTGCAGGGTCGATCTCCACCACGACGGTCACCACGCGCCCACCGTGGGCGTCTTCTAGCTTTTGAATTTGCGTGGCCAGGACTTTAGGTTCCCCGTCTTTCACATCTAAGTCGCCGGTAATGAGTACGGGCTCGGGCGATTCTTTTACGACAGAAATCAGTTCTAAGTTCGCAGCGTAAAATTCGGGGAACGCAATCACTTCTACACTACCCTGCATGTCTTCAATTTTTAAAAAAGCCATGCGGGAGCCTTTTTTGGTGGTGATCTCTTTGAACTCACTCACAATCCCTGCAAACTTTACTTCCTTGCCTTTGGGTTTGTTTTTGCCCCAGGCTTGTGGGCCTTCGGGCGCTGCTTTTTGGGGAGTTTGTTCGGCCAAGGCTTTTAACTTATCGGTGGTCATTCCTAACCAATCCACACACACTTCTTGCCAATTTTGCATGGGATGGCCGGAAATAAAAAAGCCAAGCACCTGTTTTTCATTCAATAAACGCTTTGCCAGAGGCCAATCGGGCTCGCTTTTTAAAATCGAACTTTCGGGTGCGGTCAGGCGCACTTCTTCGGCCTTAAAATCTTCAAACAGCGACGATTGCCCAAGCTCCGCACTAGCCTGAGCATCGGCCCCAAATTGAATTAAATTTTCAATCGACGCAATTAACGAAGGACGGTTCACTCCGCCTGCAATCGAATCAAACGCTCCGCTAATGGAAAGCGATTCTAAAACCTTTTTGTTCACTTTGCGCATGGGGACGCGTTTGCAAAAATCTAATATCGATAAAAACGGAGCGGTCGCTTTTGCTCCACCGCGCGCTTCTAAAATGACTTCCACCGCAGCTCTGCCCACACCCTTAATTGCTTCAAGGCCAAAGCGGATGGCTTTGTGCCAAAGATCAACTTTTACAGGACTACTCCCGCTTGCCGCACTTGCACCCGCTGCCGGAGGTGCTAAGGGCACCACCGTGAATCCATTCACCGATTCATTTACATCCGGGGGCAACACGTCGATGCCCATCAGACGCGCGTCCGCCGTATATTTGGCGAGTTTATCGGTGTCGCTCATTTCCGTGGTCATCAGCGCCGCCATAAATTCCACCGGATAGTAGGTCTTCAGGTATGCGGTTTGATACGTAATGACGCCATAAGCAGCGGAATGCGATTTATTGAAACCGTAATCGGCAAATTTTGCAAGCAAGTCAAACAAGGTTCCGGCTTTGGTCGCGTCCACGCCGCGTTCGCCCGCGCCCTTAATAAAAATTTCTTTGTGCTTGGCCATTTCGTCGGCCTTCTTTTTACCCATCGCACGCCTAAGCATGTCGGCTTGCCCCAAGGTGTAGCCTGCAACATCGCGGGCAATTTGCATCACTTGCTCTTGGTAAAGAATCACTCCATAGGTGTCTTTTAAAATATTTTCCAGAATAGGCAGATCGTAAACCGTTTGGGTCCGTCCGTGTTTCCGCTCAATGAAATCGTCCACCATGCCTGAACCCAAAGGGCCGGGTCGATAAAGCGCGTTGATTGCGGTAATGTCTTCAAGCGAATTCGGTACGATGCGCTTGCACAGATCCTTCATCCCATCGGATTCGATCTGGAAAACACCATTCGTGTTCCCGCTACTAATCAAATCGAACACTTTGGTGTCTTTATAAGATATGCGCTTTAAATCGAACGACTCTTGCCCAGGTTGCGCCACGATAAATTTTACCGCGTTATCAATTACCGTCAGAGTTTTTAAGCCCAAGAAGTCGAACTTAATCAGCCCGATTTTTTCAGAATAATCTTTATCAAACTGCGTAACGACATCGCCATCTTTGGAAACATACAAGGGGCAATACGAAACGATCGGCTCTTCTGTGATAATAATTCCAGCCGCGTGCATGCCCGCGTTTCGCGACAAACCTTCTAGTTTTAAGGCATATTCCCAGGCTTTTTTGAGCTTGGGTTCGGATTCAATTTTTGCGCGCAAATCGGGTGCGGTATCGTACGCGTCTTTTAGCTTGATATTGAGTTCATCCGGAAACAATTTGGTGATTTGGTCTGTTTCTGCGAAGGATAACCCAAGCACCCGGCCCACATCCTTAATCACGGCTTTTGCTTGAAGTTTACCAAACGTAATAATCTGCGATACGTTCTCTTTGCCGTACTTGCGCTCTACATATTCAATCACGCGCCCCCGGCGCTCTTGGCAAAAGTCGATATCAAAGTCGGGCATGGAGACGCGCTCAGGATTGAGAAAGCGCTCAAAGAGGAGGTTGTAGCGAAGCGGGTCTAAATCGGTAATCCCCAATGAATACGCTACCAAAGAACCCGCACCGGAGCCACGACCCGGCCCCACTGGAACGCCATTGTAGAT
>CAIMNF010000601.1 GCA_903842755.1 Oligoflexia bacterium | reverse complement strand
CAAAACAGTCAAAAAATAATTAAATATATAATTAAATATAACAGTTAAAAACTAAGTAATACGACACAAGCAAACAGAACGATGTCATACCGATAAAATACTGACATCAAGACCTTACAGCAACTGCCGTAAGGGACGTAGAAGGAGAACGGTTATTAGCACGGAAAATCAAGCCAATGGCGGCAATAGTAATAAAGTTAGAAAGCCCATCGTAAAATCACAAGGTCCCCACCGACCAAAGCCCGCAGTCGGGCCCCGTACTCCTCGAATGGATGCCGAGCCTGAAGTGAATGATGAAACTCTTCATTCCGATTCTCCAACCCCTGCACCAGAAGATTCCGTGTCCGCGTCAACCGTAAGCGAGGGAATTATTACTCCGCCAGGAGTGATTATTCCAGCGGCCTCTCCTATCATTGGTGCTCCAGGAACCACTGCCTCGGCGGAGCCTGCCCCTAAAAAATCAATGCACCTTAAAGAGCTAAAGGATAAAAAAATCAACGAGCTTGTAGAACTTGGGCACGAGCTAAAAGTTGAAAACGCCGGAAATCTTAGAAAACAAGATCTGATCTTTACGATTCTTCAAAAGAAAGCCGAAAAAGACGAACACATTTATGCGGACGGCGTTTTAGAGTGTCTTCCCGATGGCTTCGGATTTTTGCGGGCGCCCGAGTATAATTATCTCCCAGGCCCAGACGATGTTTATGTTTCGCCTTCGCAAATTAGGCGTTTTGGTCTCCGTACCGGAGACACCGTCAGCGGCTCCGTGCGCGCCCCCAAAGAAGGTGAACGCTATTTCGCACTCCTCAAGGTTGAACAAGTTAATTTTCTGCCTTCTGATTTGAACTCTGAACGTGTTTTATTTGATAACTTGACGCCGCTTTATCCAAAAGAGCGCCTGACGCTGGAATATCAACCCACGAATTATAGTTCGCGTATTATTGACCTCTTGGTTCCACTCGGAAAAGGTCAGCGCTGTTTAGTGGTTGCTCCTCCGCGTGCAGGTAAAACCGTAATCATGCAAGATATTGCAAACGCAATTACGACCAACCATCCGGAAGTAAAACTAATCGTATTATTGATCGATGAACGTCCAGAGGAAGTGACCGACATGCAGCGTTCGGTTAAGGGAGAGGTGATTAGCTCCACGTTCGACGAACAAGCTTCACGTCACGTTCAAGTGGCCGAAATGGTGATTGAAAAGGCAAAACGCTTAGTGGAGAACAAATACGACGTCGTCATTTTGCTCGATTCCATTACTCGGCTTGCGCGCGCGTATAACTCGGTCGTCCCTCCTTCTGGAAAAATTCTTTCGGGCGGGGTAGACTCCAATGCCCTACATAAGCCTAAGCGGTTTTTTGGTGCGGCAAGAAATATCGAAGAAGGGGGATCGCTTACGATTATTGCGACTGCCTTGATCGATACGGGCTCGCGCATGGACGAGGTGATTTTTGAAGAGTTTAAAGGTACCGGAAACTCGGAAATTGTCCTGGACCGGAAACTGATGGAAAAGCGGATATTCCCTTGCTTAGATATCAACAAATCGGCCACGCGTAAGGAAGAACTTCTTTTAGAAAAAGACGTGATCAATCGCATTTGGATTTTAAGAAAAGTCCTTCATCCGATGAACACCGTAGACGCGATGGAATTTCTTTTAGACAAATTTAAGAATACAAAGACCAATGAGGACTTTGTAAAGTCCATGAGTAGCTAGGCCAAAGCCGTTTACTTCATGCTAAAAGAAATAAATGTTTGATAAATTAGACGCAGTAGAAGCGCGATACCTTGAAATTGAAAGCAAACTCTCTGACCCAGGCCTTGCCGATCGGCCAGAAGAGTTCCGTAGGCTTTCAAAAGAGCATTCCGCTTTACAAGAGATCGTCGAAGAATACCGAAATTATTCTAAGCTCAAAAAAGAAATTCTTTCCAATAAGGAGCTTCTTGTAGCCGGGGATGCGGAATTTGCATCGCTCGCAAAAGAAGAACTTAAAGGATTGGAACCAGAGCTAGAAAAATCCCAAAAAAAGCTCCAACTTTTACTGTTACCCCAAGATCCAAACGATCAAAAAAACATCTTGCTTGAAATCAGGGCTGGAGCAGGGGGTGAAGAAGCTGCGCTGTTTGGTTCGGAACTTTACCGACTCTACCAACGTTATTGCGAGCGCCAAGGCTGGCGCTTTGAAGTTCTTTCTTTAAGCCAGGCCGAAAAAGGGGGCCTTAAGGAAATTATCGCAATGGTGGAGGGGAACAAGGTTTACAGTAAATTAAAGTTTGAGGCGGGTGTTCACCGCGTTCAACGCGTGCCCGAAACCGAAGCACAAGGACGAGTCCATACGTCAACTGTGACGGTAGCCGTGCTTCCCGAGGCAGAAGAGGTTGATATTCAGATTAATCCTGCCGATTTAAAAATTGACGTGTTTCGCTCAAGCGGCGCGGGCGGCCAATCGGTGAATACAACCGATTCGGCAGTGCGCATTACCCATCTTCCCACTGGAGTTGTGGTCGCATGTCAGGACGAGCGATCCCAGCTTAAAAACAAAGAAAAGGCGATGAAAATCTTGCGCTCGCGCATTTTAGAAGCCGAAATTGAACGGACAGCAAAAGAGCATTCCGATACCCGCCGCGCCATGGTAGGAACTGGCGATCGAAGCGAAAGAATTCGAACCTATAATTTTCCACAAGGAAGACTTACGGATCATCGAATCGGATTTACTCTTTACCAACTTCCCGATGTCATGGAAGGGCACATTGATGAGTTGCTGGATGCACTTCAAACCCACTACCAAGCAGAGGCCTTAAAACAAGCTGGCTATGCCCAAGCCTAACTTTTATAAGAACCTCTCCGATTTGCGAACTGAACTTAAAAAGAGCCTTAAGAAATCCCCCGAGGCAGAGGCCGATCAAATCTTATTTCATTTTTTAAGTAAACTTTATCCCCTAAAACGCTACTCGGACCTTTATCAATCTCCGCTCACGCAAACCTACCAGCCCAAAGCAGATCTTGTTCAACGCGTTTTTGAAATTGCGGAACAGAGGGCTCTTGGGGTGCCGCTCCAACACCTTTTAAAGAGTTGTTTTTTCTTTGAACACGATTACCACGTCAATGAGCACGTATTAATTCCACGGCCCGAGACGGAAATTTTGGTTAAGTGCGTTTTCGACATCTTCGGCACTAAAACGTCAGGGGCAGACCCAATCCCATTTCTATTTGCCGAATTAGGGCTAGGCTCTGGGGTTATTTCATGTGAGGTTCTATCTCATTTTAAAAAGGCCTCTGGATATGCAAGCGAATTGAGCCCTCAAGCAATTGCAGTGGCTCATCAGAATTTAAAAACAGTCGTCGGCAACGACTGGCAAGAGCGTTTCAAAATAGCCACTCCGGCGACCGCTTCTACTGGTTTTGAAATTTTTATCCCTTTTGGGCCTTTTGATTTGATTGTATCTAATCCACCCTACCTTCAAAGCACAGACGAAATAGAGTCTGAAGTTCTGAACTACGAGCCTCATGCGGCACTCTTTCCAAACGGGGGGGCAGCAAGTGCGGATCCAAATTTTTTCTATCTGAATTTCTTAAAGCAAGCACAGAGGCTACTGAAACCTAAGGGGCGCGTGGTTTTTGAGGTGCCACACGAACGGGCTGTCAATTTGGCGCAGGAATTTAAAAACCACGGATTTAAATCGGTTCAATTAATTCCAGACCTCACT
>CAIMNF010000600.1 GCA_903842755.1 Oligoflexia bacterium | reverse complement strand
TTGAGTCGGCGAAAGAAACAAAGCGCGCGACAATTTTTCTAAAAATTCGGCCTCCGTGTAACACGCGCCCCCGCCTTCGCCGCCTAAGGTAAAGGACGGCCGCAATATCAGGGGAAGACCAATTTCTTTTAAAATTTCTTTTCCTTCATCTAAGCTGGTTGCTACTTTTGATTTCGCGCTTTCGACCCCGATGGAAGTCATGATGCGTTTAAACGTCTCGCGGTCTTCGGCGCGGTGAATGACTTCTGGGGTTGCTCCTAATATCTCCACCCCATATCGTTCTAAAACACCAATTCGGTTCAGTTCTAAAGTTAAATTCAGGGCCGTTTGTCCGCCCATGGTCGGTAAAATGGCGTCCGGTTTTTCAAAACGGATAATTTCTTCTAAGACGGGTGGAGTTAAAGGTTCAATGTAAACACGGTCAGATAATTCGGGGTCCGTCATGATCGTGGCCGGGTTGGAGTTCACCAGAATGACTTGATAGCCTTCTTCTTTTAGGGCCCGAATGGCTTGGGTGCCCGAGTAATCGAACTCGCACGCTTGGCCGATTTGAATGGGGCCGCTTCCGATCAAAAGTATTTTTTTTATGTCTAACCGCTTTGGCATTCTGTTTGGTTTCCTTTAATTAAAATCCCCAGCTCATATTAAATTGGATCTGGACCGGATCGTTGGGTTTGGCTTGGTTATAAGTTTCGACCGCTTTTGGAATCAAATATTCGTTTGTTCTTAACAACGTAAAGCTATACACAAAACCACACGCGGCCAGCGTTTCACCGCTAATTTGCATCACATTATGCAAATCGGGCGCCCATCCAGTACCCACAAAACGTCCAAATAATACTAGCAAAAGGCCAGCAGTGCCAGTAAAAGCGCTGATTCGACTTTTGATGCGATTTTCTTGGTATTCCTGCATAATGGCATCGGCTTCGGGTACGGTTTGAATCACTTTTTTTAATTGAGAAGCGTCCTGGGCCTGCGGCGTATCGGCCGAATAAACTTCGTCGCGGTAAATAAAGGGCCGTTCGCAGCCTAAAGGAATAATTTTAGGTGGCTTGGTAATTTCCCCCGGAACTTGCGGACCGTGCGAAGAAGGAATCATTAGTCGGTTTGCGCTCGAATGGTGATCGGGCGACGGAGAGGGAAGTGCAACGGAACAGGGAACAGGGCCGGGACTAATGGCTGGGGCTTCGGCTCGGCATTCGAACATCGCTAAAGCAACGCTTAAGGGGAGAACAATGCCAAGGACATTCCTTGTAATTTGCATTTGAGATGTATTATGCTCATACTGGGGCAAATGGTAAAGAATTATTCTGAGGGCCCTGCGGTTCAGTGGACTGACCCCAACCGCCCCTCCACCTGGAAAAAATATAAGTCAGGAATGTGCGATGGATGTTGGGCCGCTTGCTGCACACTTCCCGTAGAAGTGAGCGCGTACGATTTAATGCGCTTAGAACTCATTACCGAAGACGAGGCCGCAAGTTCGCTTAAAAAAGTAGCAAAACGGCTGATGAAAGAAGGAATTGTTCAATCGTTCCATCCACCCCGGCAATTGTTTATTTTAGAGCAACGCTTTGGCCGCGATTGTATTTTTTTGGGCGAAGACCGACTGTGTACCGTGTATGAAGCTCGGCCCGAGGTGTGCCGCAAGTTCCCCAAAATCGGACCCAGGCCTGGGCATTGCCCCGTAAACCCGCGCAGCAAAGGGAGTAAAAAAACACATGAAAAAGTCTAAAGAAATGAGCTTTGCCGCACGCGTGCTCTCTAACTTGTTTTGGGCATTTTTAGTCGCGTTTTCTTACACTCCGTTTTGGGTCATGCACCGGTTGTCGGATTTCCTTTACCTGTTCGTTTATTACGGGATTAAGTATCGCCGCACTGTGGTGCGCGAAAACTTGGTCAGTTCGTTTCCCGAAAAATCCATAGCTGAAATTATTACCATTGAGAAAAAGTTTTACCTTGGGTTTACGGATCTGATTTTTGAAACGATTAAAACGATTTCCATTTCAAAAGAAAAGCTTGCAAAACGGTTTCAGTTAACGACGCCCGTGGTGACGGAGGAGTTGTATAAAAAGGGCGTGAACTTGGTTGGAATTTCGGGCCATTTAGGGACGTGGGAATGGCTGGCTTTAAGTTTGCAGATTGTTTCAAAACAGCAACTTTATGGTTTATACGCGCCCCTATCCAATACGGTGATTGACGCCGCGATGAAGAAAAATCGCTCGCGCTTTGGCACGATCATGCTTCGGGTAAAAAGTGCCCGCGAGCTTTATTTAGAGATTAAAAAAGCGCCTTACATTATTGGGCTATTTTCTGACCAAGCGCCCCGCCACTACGAGCGCTCGTTTGAAATTCAATTTTTAAACCAACAAACCTTCGTCGTTGCGGGACCTGGGATCATGATGGTTGAAAAAGATTTAACGCCGTTTTGGGGTTGGACCCGCAGAGTAGGGCGCTCGCGCTATGTGTGGGGCTTGCAGTTGCTGGAACGAAAATATCCGGCCGCGCCCTTTGCCCCCGAAGACCGCGCGCAGATTGACCGCATTGCTAAAACCTACGACATTACCCAAGCCCAAGCCGCAAGCGCCCTAGAACTTACGCGGGACTTTAATCAAATATTAGAGCAGCAAATAAAAATGGCCCCACAAGATTGGTTGTGGAGCCATCGGAGGTGGAAGAAGAGGTGAGAGTTTCAAAATTTTAGTAACTAAGTTTTATTGTTTTTTGCCATTATCTTCACTTTTAGCCTTCTCCGCTGCCGCTATCCCGTTTGGCCAAAGATCTTTGTATAACTTGTACTTTTCTTGATCAGCAGGATTTCTACTTTTCCCTAAATCGAGAATTTGTTTATTCGAAAGGAGAGGGAGTTTTTCGTTCTTGTGCTGTCCGCGCTCGATCGTCGTAGTTTGGACCTGAAATTAAGATAACAAGTGTGACGATTGATGGGTAAAACCCATTGAAATCATTAGGAACTGCTCTTGGGTTTAAGAAGGAATTAAACCATGCTAAAAAGGAGCA
>CAIMNF010000599.1 GCA_903842755.1 Oligoflexia bacterium | reverse complement strand
TGGACCCTATTCTCTCTGAATAGTTCGTTTTCAGCTTAAAATCAATGAACCGCTTTGTTTGAAATTCGAAGCGTCTATGTCAATTTCCGTCCAAATCGCTTCTACCTTTTTTACAATCATACTCACCGAATTGCGGTCGCGCTCGATATAACCGCTGACCATGATTAGGCTGTGATTTAAAAAGACGTCTTTGTTTTTCTCAAAATCTTTTTGGAAAAGGACCAAATCTAAAAATCCTTCTTCGTCTTCGATTGCGCCAAAGCACACGCCCTTAGCGGTAGGGGGGCGTTGCCGAACCAAAAGTAAGCCAGCCGTTTTGACAAAACTTTTGTGGGCTTTGTTGCGGGCCATTCGTGTGGTGGTTTTTGGCAGGTTTTTAAACTTTCGGATTACACTCATGGGGTGGGCGTGAGGTGATAATCCATAGGCTTGGTAATCCGCTTGCATGGCTTGAAGTGAAGTCAAACCGTTGAAGGGATGGGACGAGGGGGGAGCCTCACAGAAATCTTCCGCTTGGGCAAAAAGGTCAAGTTGCTGCGTAGGACTCTGAGGAGAATGACTTGCTGAATAGGCCGCCCCTGTGCGGGCACGATCGCTTAAAATTTGCCAAAGGGTTTCGCGGGGGGTAAGTCCAAAACAAGCAAAGGCATCGGCCATCACTAAACGATGGAGGACGTCGGACCTTAATTGCGTTCGGACTAAAAAATCGTGTAGCGAATGGTAAGGGCGCTGAGCGCAAATAGTCTGCGCTTCTTTTTGCGAAAGCCCATGCACTACTTTTAAGCCCAAGCGAAGGGCGCCTTCTTCGAGCGTGCAATTCCATTCCGAGTGTTGCGGGTCGATGGGCAACACGCGCACGCCGTGGCGTTTCACATCATCGACGAGCGTGTGCGTAGCATAAAAACCTAAAGGTTCCGAGTTAATGAGCGCACACGTAAATTCGGCTGGATAATGGCATTTGAGGTAGCAAGACGCATAACTGAGGAGCGCAAAAGAGGCCGCATGACTTTCGGGAAAACCATAATGGGCAAAGCCCTTTAGGTGTTCTAAAATTTGGAGTGCGTATTCTTTTGAAACCCCATTTTTAAGCAAGCCTTGGTAAAGTTTTTCTGCAACTTTTTGGATCGACCCACTTGCGCGCCACGCGCCGATGGCTCGTCTCAGCTGATCGGATTCGCCCGCCGTAAAACCCCCTAATTGAATGGCAATTTTCATTACTTGTTCTTGAAACAGTGGAACCCCCAAGGTTCGTCCTAAAATTTCCTTTAGCGCGGGATGCGGATACACTACTTTTTCTAAACCGTTTCGGCGCTTTAAATAAGGGTGAACCATCTCGCCTGCGTTTGGTCCAGGCCTAACGATCGCTACTTGAATGACGAGGTCATAAAAGTTTTTAGGCAACAGTCGCCCAGACATATTCATCTGCGCACGGGACTCCACTTGGAAGGTGCCCACTGTATCTGCCCGCTGGATCATGGCGTAAGTGGCAGGGTCTTGGTGGGGGATTTGATGAAGCTCAAGCCCCACGTGGGTCAGTGTTTTTTTTAGGGCCGAAAGCATTCCCAGGGCTAAAATATCAATTTTCAATAGGCCTAAATAATCAAGGTCGTATTTGTCCCATTGAATAATCGTGCGGTTTTCCATGCGCGCAGGCTCGACCGGTACAATTTCGGTAATTGGATCGGCAGATAAGGTAAAGCCACCGCTATGTATGGAAAGATGGCGGGGAAAACCGTGCATTTCTTCGGCTAATGCATCGATTTTTTCGCGGCAGTGGGCAATGGGAGAGGACTGCTCAAGCGCATCAAAGTTTTGAATCACTTTTTTTGCCGATAGCGTCCCGACCTCAATCCCAAACGCTTTTGCAAGTTCTCTAAATGCAGAACGCTTTTGATACGTAATCACCGCGCTGACCATCGCGGCACGATGGCGGCCGTATTTTTGATAAATGTATTGAATGACTTCTTCGCGGCGCTCGTGTTCGAAGTCTACATCAATGTCCGGTGGTTCATTGCGTTCGGCCGAAATGAAGCGCTCAAACAAAAGGTTCATTTGAACAGGGTCAATAGCGGTAATGCCTAAACAATAGCAGACCACTGAATTTGCGGCTGATCCACGCCCCTGGCACAAAATGCCCTGATTTCTTGCAAATTGAACAATGTCATAAATGGTCAAAAAATAGTCCGCATATTGAAGGCTTTGGATTAAGGCCAGCTCGTGACGGATTTGTTTTAGGGAGGCTTCGGGAACCCCTTTGGGATAGCGTACTTTTAAGCCCTGGTGTGTGAGTTCTTCCAAATAGCTATACGCTGTATGCGGTTCGGGAATCCATTCGGAAGGATAGCGGTACCGAAGTTCGGCAGGCGAAAACGTACAAGCCTCTGCTACTCGCATGGTTTCCTCGAGCGCTTGGGGTAGGTCTTTAAAGAGCTGTTTCATTTCAAAGGGCGATTTTAAATACCGTTCGCCATTGGCTAAAAGCTTAAACCCCGCAGTAGTTAAGGGCACCCCGTGCCGAATAGCGGTAAATGCATCTTGAAGTTTTTTTCGTTCTTTTAGGTGAACGAGGACATCATTGGTTGCGACAAGTTTTATTCCCTGTGTTTTTTGAAGAGTAAGCGCCTGTTCGGTTCTAAGGGCGTCATGCCCGTCTTTGAACCGCGAAAACGCAAAGAGCAGCCGCTCTCCAAAACACATTTTTAAAAAAGCGTAATTGCCTTGGATTGCGTGTGGCAAGGGTTCGGCGGCTAATGCAAAAAGTCCACTAGCGCTTGGCTCCTGGCTAAATCGTTCAAGCTCTTTTAACGTTAAGAACGCTTTGCCTTTTTCTTTTCCCGCATGGGCTTGGGTTAACAGTCTACACATCAGTCCATAGCCTTTGCGGTCTTTTGCCAAGAGAGTAAGCGGGGGATGATTTTGTAACGTGACCTCGCTCCCCACAATCAGTTTTACGGCAGAGCTGGGGTTCGATGCGGATAAATTTTTAGCTTTCCAATAAGCTTTTGGGATTCCATAAACCCCGTTTCGGTCGTTCAAGGCCAACGCACTGAGGCCCAGCTCTGCTGCACGTTCGATCAGTTCGTCGGGCTGGGAGGCTCCCTCTAAAAAACTATAATTCGTTTTGCATTTTAGCTCTGCAAACATGCGTTAAATCCTTCGTGTGTAAATCATAGGTTCGATAAACATTCATTAATCAAAAATACCCTGTAAAAAATAAGTCTGGCTGCCAGGGATTTGGTACACCCACAGCGCCTCGCCCGATTCAGTCTCAAATTTAAAATAGTCGCGCTCGTGCTCGCCGTCCCACCAGTTTCCAGAAAGCCGCTCTGGCCCTAGGGTGGTTAAAATGCGCCATTGCTTTTTTTGTTGCCCCCTTTTTGTGTGCAGGGCGGTTAAAAAATGATCCAACCTTTTTAGCCGGATCGGCACTTTCAAAATGCGCAACGGCCGCTCCGGAGGCAAAAGCACCTCCTGGATGAGGGTCCCTTTTGGCTCTAAAAGCGGATGCACGAGCGTTTTTTTCCAGCTTTTTTCTGGAAAATAATTTTCCAAGGGCTCTGCAAAAAAAACATTTTCGATTCCTAGTTTATCGGTCAAGCGGGTAATAATGGATTTGAGCTGCTCTTGTTCTTCTTCTTGCTTAGAAAAAAAATCAATTTGGCGAGAATGGCCGGGAACCGTTTTGAGTACCTCGATTTCGATTTGGGTGGCCGGTGCTTCTAGGGGAGCCTTTTGTAAGGTGGCCGCCATTCTTTCTTTTACGATGGACAGTAGCCCCAGTGTTGCTCCTTGTGCAAACGAAAGTTCAATTTTCCAAGTACGAATGGGTTCTTTTACGGTCGAATATTTTTCTACACTGATTTGAATTTGGAGAACCGAAACCAGCTGCCCCCGTCCTTTTACACGTAAGACGATCTGATCTAAAAGACGCTTAAGCACAAATAACAGGGGTTCAAGGTCTTGGACAAACCCTTGAATAAAGCCATCGTCCAAGGAAGCCACTTCCTGAATGCGTTCTGGAGGGATAAATTGCGGCCAGGGAATAGGCAAAACAGATTCAAGTGTACTTAGGGCATAGAGTGCTTCCTTGCCAAAGCGTGACGCAAGAGCCGAGCGCGGTAAGGATTGGAGTTGCGTTA
>CAIMNF010000598.1 GCA_903842755.1 Oligoflexia bacterium | reverse complement strand
GTAAACTTCAACAAATTATTGGCCAATGGTTTTATGCCGAAATCTTCTTTGTCGATGAGCGAGGAGCGGTAAGAAACTACGACCCGTATGATCGTCAGCGAGAATTTAAGAATCCAATTTGTGGGAATTTGCTTCCCAAAGATCAGGGCAGAGAGTTGGTTCTCAATTTTTTTAGAGAAACCTCAGACCATTTTTCGCAATCCAAAGACCAGCACCTTGTGCTCAATGGTCCCTTGGGGTTCGAAAAGGTTTTCATTAGTAAAGTAAGCTTAGATGGCGAATATTTGGGTGCGGTGATCGCTTATAGTCATGTGGAATCGGTTCTCCCACCGTCTGCGCTTGCGCAGGTCGCAAATCGCATTGAACAAGTGGGTATGGATCGAGAGCTTTTTGAACAAGCGGTGGGCAGGATGAAGCCCCTGGTTGCTTCGGAAGTAAAATATTTCTACGAGCTTGTAGGTCTAGTAGCCGAAGAAATTAGAACGTTTCATGAGCAAATTTCAAAGCGCGAAGCGCGAATTCATGAATTGAGCAATCAATTAGAGAATCGATACAGTTATGATCAAATGATTGGTAAATCAAAGCCCATGCAAGAATTATATTCTGTCTTGGATAAGATTGCGTCCTCGGAGGCGACCGTCTTAGTACAAGGGGATAATGGGACAGGTAAGGAGTTAATTGCTCGATCGATCCACTTTAATTCTCCCAGGAAAAATGCAAGTTTTGTTACCGTAAACTGTTCGGCATTCAATGAAAACTTATTGGATAGCGAGCTTTTTGGACATGTGAAAGGGTCGTTTACTGGGGCAATCAAAGATAAAAAAGGTTTGTTTGAGGCGGCCCACAATGGAACGCTTTTTTTGGACGAAATTGGCGATATGACGTTAACCATGCAGGTGAAGTTACTTCGCGTATTACAGCAAGGTACGTTGATTCCCGTGGGTGGAACGGATGAACGAAAAGTTGATGTTCGGGTAATTGCAGCGACGAATAAAGATTTAAAAGCGATGATCGAAGAAGGAACGTTTCGGGAAGATTTGTACTATCGAATTAACGTCATTAACATTGTAGTTCCTTCGCTCCGAGATCGTAAAGAAGATATTCCGGTGCTTGTTGATCACTTTTTATTGAAGAGCTGCAAAGAAAAGGAAGTTCCATTAAAACAAATTACTGCGCGAGCGATGGAAAAAATATTTGATTACGCTTGGCCAGGTAATATTCGAGAATTAGAAAATGAAGTCGAACGTCTGGTGGTGCTTTCGGGCGTGGAAACTAAAATCAGTCCAGAGTTATTGTCTCCTAGAATTAGGGATGCGGTGGCGAGTGGTGGCAGTTCCGGCAAACTTTCTAGCTTTAAGTTTGCGGGCAAACTAAAAGATGCGCTGGAAGAGCTTGAAAAGACCATGATCAAAGAAGGCTTGCGTCGTACAAAATGGAATAAGTCCAAGCTTGCTAAGGAACTTGGAATTTCGCGTGCGGGGCTCATTATGAAAGTCGAAAAGTACGGGCTAGATAAGAGAAAATTAAGGGATGAAATGCTGGCAGCACAATCGGCTTCGGCCGGCACTCATCCAGCTAAAGATGGCGGCGAAGTTGCTTAACGTTAGGGAAAGAAATGGAAAACAGATGAAGAGAGAGATTGTGATCATTAGTGCATTTTTATTTAACTTAGGAATATCACACGCTCAGGAAAAAGGACCTGATGCAGTGGGGAATCATCCTGGCTATAAACCTGTTTTATCGTCGATGGGGCGGGAAGAGTTACAAGATGCCATTGATCAAATGGAAGATCGAGTGAGAGAGTTAAGTCATCATGGCAGCTACTGTCAAGACTGTGATGCGCCAGATGTGGACAAAACCTTAAAAATTGCGAGAGCAGTTTTTCCGAAAGACTTTTTGGGGAAAGATGATTCGGCCGCAAGACAGTTTTTGGTCGGCAAGTGGAATAGACTCGTTCCGACCCTCATGGGGCCTAGGGTGGAATTTGACTTTTCAAAATTTGCTCAAACCCCGGAATATATGGCATTTGCGAAAGCGCACCCGGATGAAGTGACCGATGATAAAATTTATAGTGATCGGACTTTAAAAGTGAGATCAGAGAACAATCAAGAACTCGCTGACTTAAGCGCCAAGCTTACCGACTATAAGTCCAGGTTAGACAAAATTGATCGGTTAGAGAAAACGCACACACAACAATGTGGGCCTGATGCAGCGGGGGCGCTAACGGGGGTTACTGCAACAACCATTAAGAAGATGAAAAGTGATCTTAAAAATGGAAGTACGCGCTATACGGTGGTAGCGAATATTGAATCAAGCGCCACGTCGGTTTACGACTTTTCCACAAAAGCATTTCGGACAAATCCAGTTCCCCTAGGGTTGAGAACAAACGTTGATATTTTAGACCAGAAAACTGCAGTGGAAGCGGCATGTAAGTTGTCGAAGAAATATGGCAATAACGTTTGGGTGGTCAGAGCGGATACAAGTAGCAATCATACCTTTTGCGAAGGTTCTGGCTGTTGCCAGTAGAAAAATTCATTGGAGCGTTCTAGGGGTTGAGGTTGTTCAATTCTTGGATTCTATTTTTTAAGATTTTAATTCGATTGCTTAGTTCCTGATCTTGAATGGACAGGGGCGAAAGTGCGCGTTCATCATTCGTCACCTGCTCCTTTTGAATGGTCAGCTCTGAAATTTTTGCCTTTGCAGATTTGATTTGATTGTCTAGATCCGTAAGAGACTTGCCGAGATTTTGCTGATATTGAGCGACAAAGTCTTTGGAAAGGTTTTTTTGTCGTTTAAGGAGTTCGTCGTATTTTTGTCTTTCGGCTTCGATCGTGTCTTTTATTTCTTGTTGGCGGGTGTAATCAACGGGTTGGGCCCACGATTGGGTTTGAGATTTAGATTCGTCCAATAAGATCTGATTTTTTAAATCTCGGAGGGCTTGGTCGTTTTTGGCGTATTCTTCGTTAACTAAGGCCAGTTTTTCTGGGGACGCATGGGTAAGGTCTTCGGGGGCGGAATTGAGGTCTTGATTTATTTGTTCCCGTTTTGATTCCAAACTGCTGAGGTGTTGTGATTCTTGGGCAATGAGATTTCCCATTTGCACAGAAGAGAGATTATTCGGGTTATGGGTGACGGAGTTGGAGCGAATCGATGCGAGGTCGTCTTCCACGGAAGCAAGTTTCGTGTTCGCTTCTAAAAGCATTTGTTGCAATTGTTCTAGTGAGTAGGAATCTAGCTCCGAGGGGCTCGATTGGGGGAGCGCAATGAGAGGAGATTCCCTTTCGTCGAGCCGTTCTGGAGTTATTTTGCTTTCCTTCACCGTTTCGCTCGTAATACTGTTTGAAATGGTCCTAAGCTCGGATTGCCTTTGCGATTTCTTTTGCGGCGGTGGGACGGATTCTTCAAATTCGTGGGGCGGGCTAATCTTTTCTAATTCCGCGTGTTCTTTTTTTAAAGTCCGCGAAAGATTTAGATCCCAATAAAAAAGAGCGGTCATCGGAATGAGTAGAATGAGGATGATTCCAAAAATGATTTTTTTCGACTCGTCGTTTAGCATACCCATGCAACTGCTTGAGGTAGATTTTTTGGGCTATTCACGCATGACCCCAAACGGATACCGAAACCCATCCCACTTTACCGGTTTTTTAGATACGGATTGATCGTGCGGATTGATCGGGAAGCGAAATCGAATTCCATATTCAATCGTTGTTGGACTTAATCCGGAAGCGCTCTTGACTTCTTCTATGCCAAAGGTTGGAACTATTTGAAATTCGGGGACCACTCGCCAAATCAATCCTCCTTCAAAGAAAAATGAATAAGTTCCCGACTCATGTTTGAGTCCGCCCAGTCCTGTTGTGCCACCGAGAGGGAACGGGCTACCGCCTGCTCCTACGTAAAAACGGAAGAATTCAAAACGCGCGGCTAAGTTTGGAGTGGCGAGGGTTAACTGACTCGTCGCCGTTGAACCTAAAGATAAACGGTTTTGAAGGCCTATGTCAAAATGGCAAAGGTCCAACAATTCTGGCGTGGTAAAATACACGCTAAGTGAACCCACAAAAGCTTTGCCTGAAACCGAAGCTCCGCTTTCGTTAAAAAAGTGATCCCCGTTTAAAATGCTCCCCAGCGAAGTGCCTCCTTCAATATAAGGAACGGCGGCTGCTTTGAAATGAATACAAGTACAGGAGACAAAGAGTCCCACTTTCAGAAAAAGGCTAATTTGCTGAGAAAAAGTTTTGGCAGCCATCAGGATTAGTTTATCGGAAACCTTGGGGTGCCGCAATGGAACGGATTGAGTGGATCGCTTTAAGTAAATCGTCAATTATTCATCGCCTTTTTTGCTGAAAAACTAAAATATTTAGGTAGAATCGCCGTATGCAAAACGAACTGACACGACGAAATCAATTGGCGGAATTGGGTGGTGGTGAAGAGCGAATTCAGAAGCAACATCAAGCGGGAAAGTTAACCGCACGCGAGCGGATTAATTTATTGCTCGATTCTGCGAGTTTCGTGGAGTTAGACAAATTCGTTACCCATCGTTGTACCGATTTTGAAATGCAAAAACATCAGTTTTTGGGTGATGGAGTAGTCACCGGATACGGGACGATTCAAGACCGGAAGGTATGTGTTTTTTCGCAAGATTTTACGGTTTTTGGTGGGTCGCTCTCGGGCGCTCATGCGTCCAAAATTTGTAAAGTCATGGATTTGGCTCTTAAAACGGGCGTACCGCTTATTGGCTTAAATGATTCTGGGGGAGCCAGGATTCAAGAAGGTGTTGAGAGTTTAGGTGGCTACGCCGAGATCTTTTGGCGAAATGTGCAAGCCAGTGGTGTAATTCCGCAAATTAGTATGATCTTAGGTCCCTGTGCGGGGGGAGCGGTTTATAGTCCTGCGATGACCGATTTTATTGCCATGGTCGATTCTACCTCTTACATGTTTGTGACCGGACCAGACGTCATTAAGACGGTCACCCACGAAGAAGTGACGAAAGAGGATTTGGGCGGTGCTGACGCTCACGCTGAAAAGAGCGGAGTTTGTCAAATCGTATATCCGGACGAGCGCGCGGCTTTTGAAGGGGTACGGCGACTAATGAGTTTTTTGCCTGCGAATAATTTAGACTCGGCCCCCCGAAAAGAAACGGCAGATCCCATTGATCGCTCGAATCAACGGATACTTGAAATTCTTCCCGATGTTTCTTCAAAACCGTATGACATTCGCTTAATCATCGAAGAGGTCATTGACGATGGCGATTTTTTAGAAATACACAAAGCCTATGCGCCTAATATTGTGGTGGGCTTTGCTCGACTGAATGGACAAAGTGTCGGAGTCGTCGCAAATCAGCCTGCGCATTTAGCGGGGTGCTTGGATATTGCAGCTTCAACAAAGGCAGCTCGGTTCGTCCGATTTTGTGACGCATTTAATATTCCACTCATTACCTTTGTCGATGTTCCAGGGTTCTTGCCTGGTACAAAGCAAGAACACGGGGGAATTATACGGCATGGCGCGAAGCTCTTGTATGCATATTCGGAAGCGACTGTGCCTAAGCTTACGGTGATTACTCGCAAAGCGTATGGAGGAGCGTACGATGTGATGGCGTCAAAACACATTAGAGCGGACCTGAATCTTGCCTATCCCAATGCAGAGATTGCTGTGATGGGGCCCGATGGCGCGATTAATATTTTATACCGTAAAGAAGTCACGGAAGCCGAGAAAACGGGTACTTTAGACCAAGTGCGTTCCAATTTAATTCAGCATTATAAAGATACTTTTGCTAATCCTTATAAGGCGGCGGAGCTTGGATACATCGATGAAGTGATTGACCCTGCCCAGACCCGAACTCGGCTGATTCAAGCGTTGCACTTGCTGGCAGGCAAACGCGAGCGTGGACCTTCGCGCAAACATGGGAATATACCTTTATGAGCTTAGAAGTAAAATTTGAATATAAAAAGCGCGAACCAGTACTCATTGCCAATCGAGGCGAGATTGCGATTCGGATTGCGCGAACGGCTAAAATGCTCGGGTTTCCGACGGTCGCCGTTTATTCGGACGCGGACCGCTTCTCTGAGCATGTAAAGTATTGTGATTTTGCGGAGTACATCGGTGCTCCTGAGCCAAAATCAAGTTACCTCATGATTGAAAAAATTATTGCAGCGGCAAAAAAGCATCAAGCAAAATTTGTTCACCCGGGCTATGGTTTTTTGTCCGAGCGAGCCCAGTTTCCAGAGGCTTGTGCTAAAGCAGGACTGGTCTTTGTGGGTCCATCGCCGGAAAGTATGCGGGTAATGGGAGATAAAATTGAGGCTCGAAGAACAGTCGATCGCGTCGGTGTTCCCCGGGTTCCCGGTTCCCCAGGTGCAGTAAAGAGTGCACAAGAGGCACTTGAGTTTGCGCGAAAAGTTAAGTTTCCGGTATTATTAAAGGCCGCGGCCGGTGGTGGCGGTAAAGGCATGAGGCGGGTAGAGAACGATGTTGAGCTTTTAGAGGGGTTTGAGTCGGCATCTCGTGAAGCGTTGAGCGCATTTGGAGATGGTTCGATGTATGTGGAAAAGTATATTTTGGAACCTCATCATGTGGAAGTTCAGGTTTTTGGCGATGGAAAAGGGGGCGCAATTCATTTGGGGGAACGCGAGTGTTCTATTCAGCGAAGGCACCAAAAAGTTTGGGAAGAATCACCTTCGCCGATTTTAGAGAAGTTTCCAGCGACCCGAAAAACAATGTATGATTGTGCGGTTAAGCTCACGCGTGAAATTCAATATGCGGGTGCTGGCACATTTGAATTTATTGTAGACGGGCAAGGGGATTTTTATTTCTTAGAAATGAATACCCGGCTTCAGGTCGAGCATCCGGTAACGGAATGGGTGACGGAGTTGGATTTGGTCGGGCTTCAACTGTTGTTGGCATCAGGGGAGCTTGTGCTTCCGAGTCAAGAGAGCATTCAACCTCAAGGCTCTGCAATTGAGGTCCGCGTTTACGCCGAAGATCCACATCATTTTTTACCTGCGCCAGGAAAAATTGGTTTAATTCGGCAGCCTAATGGTCCGTTTTTGCGTTGGGATTCGGCTTATTCGACCGGAATAGGCATGACAGGCGAAGTCAGTATGTTTTACGATCCGATGATTGCAAAGCTTTCGGTTTGGGGAAGAAATCGCCCCGAAGCCATCGCACGAATGCGAGTCGCATTGGATGAATTAGCAATCGAGCCTCCCAAGGGTGCGGATGGATCGGTGAAAGGCTCGCTTAAAACCAATGTGAGTTTTTTACAACGCTTAGTGCGATGTGAAGATACGGTAAAAGGGAATACGACAACCGATCTCATTCCAAATAATCCGTCTTTGACTCGGGACGAGTTAGATCCTAGCCTTCCCCAAAATTCAGACGTGCCGGACGAGGTTGCCATTGCGCTTGCGTTAGTGCGATTGACCGAAGGACAAAACGCCAGTCAGAACAAAGCGATTTCAGCCCCAAATCTATGGGCTCAACGGGCTCGGGGAGAATCTTTACGATGATTCAAGGCAAGGTTGGTCATAAAAGTTTAATTTGGAAAAGTTCGCCGCAAGGAAAGTCTGGCGAAGCAGTTGTCATCGTAGACTCAAAAGAGCAGCGAGTCCGTTGGGTGAAAGACGAGCAAGGATTATGGATCGAAACGGAAAAAGGTTTTTTTGGTTTTGATGTAAGAAAGTCTGTCTCGGACGAAGGTCAAGCGCACTATTTGTTGAATCAACGGAATCAAGACACTCAAATTTCCCACGCAGGTTTTTTAAAAGCGGGCGAAGAAAAAGATGCCTCTAGCG
>CAIMNF010000597.1 GCA_903842755.1 Oligoflexia bacterium | reverse complement strand
TCCTTATTAATTATTGTTAATGAATGTCCGTGCAGGCGGCATTGACGTCATTTTTATAGGAAGGGTCCATCGAAAAGTCTCGGATAATGATGCTGGATTGCTGATCTTGAAAAAGTGTATATTCCACCGTGGTGATCGTCATTTTATTGGGGTCGGGGTTGAGTGTTTTAAGGTCAAAGAAATAATCCGAATCGACACCGTCGGGGGTTGAATAATCGCTAAAAAGCGTCGTATCGAGCTTAATCGCAGACGCTGCTTCTCCTTGATCGCTTACTTTAAACTCTAGCGTTCCCTTACAAGGGTCGCTCGGCGATGGAGTCAGTTTCACTTCGCTAAACTGGCAAGAGCCGAGGGTGGGTTTTTCCTGCATGGCCTTTCCGATGGCGGTTAGATTTTCAAACGAACATTTTTCGGCGAACGCTGCGCCTACCAATGCATTGATCATGATCATACTGAATAAAATTTGTTTCATACTTCTCTCCTGGGGCTGGGGTTTACTGAAGATAGCGCGCATTGTCAATGCCTTCTTTAACGAATTTGATTTATATAAAGTATTTATAAATTGACTTAATTGAAAAAATAAATTAAAAAAGCGGCGAGGTGTTTATGAAAAACTTAAATATAATCGGTTTGTTTCTGGTGATGAGTTCAGCTGCACAGGCGAGTACGGCGCCAACCCTAAAGCAGGGGTCTACACTTTTGACCCAGTTGCCTCCGGAGAGCAGCTTGCGAATTAAAGACGCGTTGAACGTGTACCAGGATGTTAGCCAATGCGTTCAGATGAATAATGGCGTAAATCAAGGTGTTTTTGGCCCGAATCGAGCCACGAGCGGGGGGTTTAATTGTGACATTTGCTTAGTGAATCCGTTAGCCGAAGTCCCCGTGGGAGACTATAAAATAAAGTCCGTTACGGTGGACCACCAGATTGCTACCCTAAAGTTTGAAGGAAACGTGATTGATTACGTCGCCTGTAACAATGACATTATGGAATGGGACTTTTTAGGGGTAAAGCACGAGACACCGATTGACGTGAAGACCGTGAAAAACGCGTTCGGTAGTCACGCATCCATAGTTTCCGTGGTCGAAGTCAAATAGCGCACGTCATGCTCGCGCCTATGTTCGTTTCTTCTTAAAGGTCTTTTTGGGTGGGAGGGGTTTTAGGCTCTCCACTTGTACCGCAACGGAATCTTCGTAGTGCAACGTCGGCACGACCCCATCGGTCGCCCCGTGGGTAAGTTTCGAGGGAGCATCTGGTGGATCGATTTTAGAAACTTGGGTCATAAAAGAGACCGTACCGCCATCGGCGTAAACCTGATTTCCAAGGGTAAAGATGATTTTTCGCAATCCTTTGGCGTATTCGGTAGTTTGAGTGGAAATCCAGTTCGCAACTTTTTTTGGATCAATCGTACTCGGGGACTGATCGCTGCGTAGGTTAAAAAGGGAGGCGAGGTCAATTTCCTCTAAATCATATTCGCTACCATTTTTATAGTTCCCAAACAGTGCTCCTCCATCCAATTGGGCCAAAAGATTGGGAAGTTTAATTTTAGAAAACTCAGCACTGACTACCCTCCCATTAAATTTTGCGTTAAGAAGTTCCGGAGAAAGATCCGTGCTGCACTCGGGTGAGGCCACGCCCACGGTGCACAGATACTGTTGGCTAAAAGAATGGTCTTTTCGGTCCGATGAAAATTTTCTTATTTTTTTGAAGGTCATTTTAAACTCTTCGATTCGGGTCACATTTGCAAATTCGGGCACGGGGATGATGACTCGAAAAAGGGTGTCGGTATTTTTAGTAAAGCCGCCGCCTTCAAATTGATATCCGTCCGAGTCTGTGATTTTTGTAGCCGAGAAGGGAGCCTCGTGAATCAGGCGCACGGAATCGTGGGTAGGGGAATTTTGAAACGGCAGGGGAAGAATTAAACTATAATCGAACGCGGATAGGGACGTAAATTCGGACGTAATTTGGCCAATGCGTTCATTCTTAGCCAATTCTTTGGGGAGCGGGTCATCGGAATTCGGGTCAATTTCCACATGAGGGGTTTGATTTAGGTTTTGACTCGCGGTTGCGTAGTTGTGCGAGGTCGTTTTTCCGCAAGCAAAAAGGAAAATCGTAAGCACGAACGCGAGGGATTGTGACTGAAGCCGAGTCATGAGGAGGAGGGTATCATATAATAGTTGACTAATCAAGTTAAATATTAATTGGCTGTTTTTTTCGCGAGTGATTTTGGTTAAATGAATAAAGTTTAAAATTGATTGTTGCTGCTGATCTCATTACACACGGTTGCTTTCCCGCCATCGGGGGCGCAGTCAATGGCATCCTGGGCTGGGTTATGCGTTAAATCGTTATTCTGAAATACTAGGCTTCCGAAATGAGTAGAATCAAAGCTTTGAATCATGA
>CAIMNF010000596.1 GCA_903842755.1 Oligoflexia bacterium | reverse complement strand
TTTGAGCAGCGAGAAATTGAAGAATATCTTTCCCGTCTTTATACCATTCAAAGTCAAGACGATCGAACGCCATACGACCATATCCCTTACGACTCTGAGGTTGAAAAGGAAGTTGCGGAGAAATTAGATACTAATGAAAGTGTAAAATTCTTTTGTAAGTTACCGAGATGGTTCCAGATACCCACTCCACTCGGTAATTATAACCCAGACTGGGCGGTAGTTACTCAAAACGATACCAAGCTGTATCTGGTGAGAGAGACGAAAAGCTCACACGATAGAGATGCTCGCCGGGAAATCGAAAATCATAAGATAGATTGTGGAACAGCTCATTTTAAAGCTCTGGGCGTGAACTTTAAGGTAGCGACGAATATCCAAGAAGTACTGCAGGAGTAAAAAATGAGCATTTTCGCTGAAATAGGCACTTGGGCAAAGGATCAAGAGCCGTTAGTTAAAGAAATTTACTTAAAGGTAATTTCTCAAAACGGCTATAGCGAAAATGATGTCGAGCAATTGGCCACTCTATTGAGAACAGAAGAGAAGCTATTAATTGAAAACGAATCGTCTCCAAAATACTCGGTGTTTCCCACCGATCTGACAATTGCGACAGTGCCAAGTCAGAGTGTTATTTTAAAGAGAATTCAAAATACTAAGCATGTAACAACCATTAAGGATGAAACCATTGCTCCCTTCGCCCACGAAGGAGTAACAGTGATCTATGGTGAAAATGGCGCAGGAAAATCCGGCCTCGCAAGAATTTTAAAACAAGCATGTCGAGCAAGAAAAATAGATAAAGTTCATAGTAACGTATTTCGCGAAAGCCCATCGGTGCCAATCGCAGAACTTGTTATCCAATTGAAGGATCAAGAGAAGACGATCAAATGGCAAGACGGGAAATATACAATTGATGAGTTATCAAACATTTCTGTTTTTGACTCTAAATGCGCACTCGTGCAAATCGACGGAAAGAATCAGCTCTTCTTTGCACCAAAGGGAAGCGAGATATTCCAGCAGATAGTTGCGTGTCTCAACTCCATTAAAGACCACCTTTCAAAGGATATAAGGGAACTTTTACTTCCTACCTTTTCAAAACAATTCAAAGTTAACAACGACCTATCAAGACTCATTTCTAATATCAGTAATGTAGTAGATGAAAAAAGTTTTGAGTCAAAAATTACTTGGACTGAAGTCGACGACGAAAACCTAAGAAAGCAAGTCGAGCTAAAAGCGGCAACAAATGAGGAAGTAAATAAGAAAAAACAAACTTTGTTGCAGCAGAAACTAAAAAAAGTAACGGATTTGGAGAAGTTTCTAACCGCAGCGAATTTTGTATTTTCGGATCTGAAAATTAAGTCTTTTAGTAACGTGTTAGTCGACCTTGAAGCGAAAGGCCTTGCTCTCAATTCACTTTCTAAGGCCCTTTCAGGTCAAACTGTTTTGCCCGATGTCGGTGGTCAGGTCTGGAGAGAACTCTATCTCGCAGCGAAGAAATACTCAGAGGAAGTGGCCTACCCAGATCAAACGTATCCTTATGCTAATGATTCATCCTTATGTGTCCTTTGTCAGCAAAGCTACCAACCAGCAGCTATTGAGCGGATGGGATCATTTGAAAAGTTAATGGAAGGAGTCATAAAAAAAGATTACGACGCTGCTGTG
Source organism: Oligoflexia bacterium (assembly GCA_903842755.1). Classification (GTDB taxonomy): domain Bacteria; phylum Bdellovibrionota; class UBA1018; order UBA1018; family CAIMNF01; genus CAIMNF01. The sequence continues at coordinate 148 of CAIMNF010000596.1, read as the reverse complement.
CAGGCCAATGAAAAATCTATAACTTTTCTTAAAAATACGTTTATTGATAATCAACTGACAATTCAAAGTGCGTATAACGATTTGAAGGTTGAGCATCCTGAACTCAACGCTGATGAGAGTGTATCGGTAAAAATTTTAGCAGAAAAAC
>CAIMNF010000595.1 GCA_903842755.1 Oligoflexia bacterium | reverse complement strand
CGGCCGGGATTTTAAAAATTGCGCCGTTGTCGTCATGATACTTGGCCTCATATGTATAGAATTCTTGGGTCGGGATAATTTCGGCAGGTTTGCTCACCAAAGGTGGCTCTGCAGGGTTTGGGTTTTCCAAAACGCTAAACTCGATTTCTCGGGCGGGAATTGCTTTTTCGATCAGTACCTTAATGTCGTATTGAAAGGTATTTTGGAGGGTACTCATAAACTGATCTCGTGTTTTTACTTTAAAAACCCCCAGGGAAGAACCCTGACCCGCGGCTTTGATAAATACCGGAAATCCGAAATTTTTTTCGACATCGGTAAGGAGAATTTGAAGCTTAGTTGCGCTATCCCAGGTATGGGCGACCCGATAAGGGACTACCGGGATTCCTGCAAATTCCGCTAGCCGCTTCGCTACTTCTTTGTCCATGCAAATGGCCGAAGCTAAAACACCGCTCCCTACATAGGGAACTTCTGCACTTTCAAATAACCCCTGCAAGGTTCCGTCTTCACAATTCGTTCCGTGGACCATAGGAATCAGCAAATCGACCTCTTCTTTTCGACCAAATTGGGCTGGATCTTGAAAGGATAAGATTGCTTTCGGGGCGCCGTTCAATCGATTTGGTCGAGGAAGAAGGATGACTTCAGGAGCCTGGAGATCTGCCTTAAGTGGACCATCTTGGTTTGAAGTAAGGTCGATCCAATGCCACGTGCCTTTTTTATCAATATAAATGGGGTAGGGCTCAAATTGATTCCGATCCAAGTTCTTCAGGACACTGGATGCAGACCGTAAAGAAACCTCATGTTCTCCGCTTCTTCCGCCATAAATGATTCCAATTTTCATCTTGCTCATGGAAGAATGGTATCACTTCTGTTAGCATGGCTGAAAACAAAATTTGAGGTGCTAAATCGATGAGTAGACAATCAAACCCTGTCGTGACCGAGCTAAGTTCTGGAATTTGGAGCACAAGTCCCCTTTATCAAAATGCAGTTTTAGACTTAGACCTTGCCGGTAGAAAAATGGGAATCGATCCGAACGTGCTAGACCGACTAAAAGCGCCGAAAAGGGCGATGTGCGTCACTATTCCAGTCCGCATGGACGATGGAAGTGTTCGCAATTTTGAAGGCTACCGAGTTCAGCACAACACCACTCTTGGGCCCGGTAAAGGCGGAATCCGGTTTCACCCCGAGGTGAATTTGTCCGAAGTGAGCGCACTTGCAATGTTAATGACGATGAAATGTTCGTTGGTAGGGCTACCCCTGGGTGGAGCAAAGGGTGGGGTCCGGGTTGATCCTCGAAAACTTTCTCGCCCGGAACACCAGGCGCTGACTCGTCGTTTTACAATGGAAATTATTAATATGATTGGGCCTGAAATCGATATTCCCGCGCCAGACGTAGGAACGGACGGGCAACACATGGCCTGGATGATGGACACCTATTCCATGTCAAAGGGGCATGCAATTCCCGGAGTCGTTACAGGTAAACCGATCGAAATCGGCGGCTCTTTGGGGCGGGTAGAGTCCACTGGTCGGGGCGTGGTTTATGTGATCGAACACGCCATTGAACTTTTAAGGAAAAAAGGCAAAGCCAATTACCAATTAAAGGAAATGTCGGCAGCGGTGCACGGGTTTGGTAAAGTGGGTTCGGTTGCTGCGCACGAGCTTGCGATTCGCGGCTGTAAAGTCGTGGCCGTCAGTGACTTTTACGGAGCCATTTATAATCCTAAGGGATTAAATGTGCCCGAAGTCGTGGCCTACATGGATGCCCATCGCAATTTAAAAGGCTACCCGCACGCGGAAGTCATTACGAACGAGCAGCTGATTGCGCTTGATGTCGACATCCTGGTTCCTGCGGCAATTGACGGGGTGATTACGGCTGCAAATGTAAAGAATGTAAAAGCGAAAATCATTTCGGAAGGTGCGAACGGACCGATAACCTCGGAGGCGCAAGCCTACTTAGAGGAACATGGCGTGACCGTTATTCCTGATATTTTAGCCAATGCTGGGGGCGTCATCGTTTCTTACTTTGAATGGGTTCAAGGAATGCAGCAGTTTTTCTGGAATGAAAACGAAGTAAACGAAAAGCTCGCAGAGGTGATGGCCAAGGCCTTTAATCAAGTGGCGAGTGTTGCCGATCGTTACCATTGTGGAATGAAAACTGCTGCATTGATTTCTTCGGTAGAGCGTTTAAGTAAAGCGATGCTTTTGCGCGGATTGTTTCCTTGAAATAGGGTGCTTTCGTTTTTTTCCGGCGGATTTGGTTTTTGTTAAATCCGTTTTTCTCTCGGAACGAAGTTCTCGGTCCTGAGCGGTGAGTTGGGTGATGGCCTGATCGTCTGCTTTGACTTCTTCAGACTCGCGACCGTATTTCTGTACGTCCAAGTGGCGTTGCGCGCGTTCCTTTTTTAATTCGGCAACTTTTGATTGGATTTGGCTACATTCTGGGCCTTGAGTGCATCTGGGCAGCGCCGAAGATTGCATGGGGCTTAGGGCTAAGAATAAACTAACTGGGGCTAGGCGATTTATTTTTTTTAGGTGAATCATCAGCGAATTAAATGCAAGTCTTTTGCCAACAGACAAGCGGGCTAAAATCAAAAAAAAATTTAATTCGGAATAGCCCTGGGGTACGATCATCAAAATGGTAAATTTTGTTCTCCGTCCCTTGATTCTGCCTTTAATGCTGCTTTTAATACTACTGACGAGTTTGGTCGCGCCACTTGGAACAGCGCACGCCTGGGACGTCCATCAAACCCTCATGGCAGCAATTACAAACGACGATCTTCAAGTGAGCGAAGTCAGTAAACGCCCCTATTTGAATCAAATGGTTAAAACTCCCTGCGCGAACGAAGAAGAGCAAGTCTTGGGCAATTTGGCTGCACAGCTTTTGATTCGTGAAGAGAAAATTCCTCGCTACGCAAAAAAACACGACTGCGCTAAAGCACAGTCGGTTTTGAGTTTGATTTCCGGAGACTTTGTTGATGAACCGGACCAAGGAATGGATCAAGAGCTCCCCGAGCAAATGAACGGACAAGCGATTGATCCAAAGGGCGACCGGCCCCATATGGGCGGCTTGAAAGGAATGACTTCGCAAGGGTTTAGGCACATGTTTTTCCCTGGGATTTCGTGGTCGCAGCCCCTCGTGACCCTGCAGTTCCCGTTTCGGAAATTAGGACAAGCGCCCGAGCGGTTTGAAAAAATCAAGGCCGTTTCGGATCAGTTTTTTAAAGAGGGAAAAATGTTTTGGGGAATTCGGACATTGATGTGGTCTTTTCACTATCTACAAGACCTCTATCAGCCCTTTCATACTAGGCAAGTACCCGCACTCGACTTGCTTCCGGTCAGTTTTAATTGGAGTCCAAAGCACGATTTTCATCAACTGGAGCACTTCGTAGCGAGCGCTACCCATGCCATTGTGAATTACCATTTGGCTTATGAAGGCTTGGCGATGGCATGGGTACAGAATTTAACAGACGACTCTTTTCGGGCATGTTTTCAAATCAATCCGGAGGCGTCACAGAATGTCCCACAAAATCGACCAGAAAATATTATAGAGGGGGTCGTAGCGTATTCGTCTAGCAAAGCCAACCGCTTGGGCAAAAATTTGGCGTTAGTTTTTCCTACCGAAATTCAAAATGCGGACTTTGATTTAAACCGACCCGATGATCCCGACACGATTGATTACGATAACCTCATTAGCTCGGCCGAGCACGAAGACGCCGACCCTGCGTTTAAGCAAGCCTTAAAAGAGGTCAGAGAAACCACTTGCGACTTGATGAAACAAATGACGATGGCCACCTGGGGTGAGTTAGACCGCGCATTTAATCAGGTCACTTCAAACTCAGCCAAAACAGGAAAGTGATCCGAAACAACCCCGGTTTTAAGAACATGGCAATTCAGCGGATTTAAGCGGTCTGTTTTGTAAATCATTCCGTCTAGGGTTTGCGTTGGCTTTAAGCTCGGAAACGTGGGTTCAGGAACACGAATTGGTTTCCATCGGCCTTGGATAAATTCTTCCGACAATTGAATCGTGCCATTAAAATCACCGCAGGCCAGATCAATGACATAATCTTTAAGGCGGTCCTGTAGTTTGATTAGGTGAAGCTCTCGGTTTTCGACTGAAAATGCCTCTAAGTGCAAGTTTAAAAGCCGCAAGGGCCCCGAGTTCATTTCGGGTGGGTGAATTTTGACCATTTGAAAATACCGCGATAAGTAAAAAAAGTTATAAAGCTTGGAGTTTTCTTTTGGCTTTGGCAGTAAATCATTTTGCATAAAAGTAAGGGGATATTTCGATAAAATTCCGCCGCCGGAAACGGTTTTTCCAAAATGGTGGAGTGGGTTTATCCCCGGAAAAGGAACATAGGGCGAATCCCAGGACACCACTGCTTTTCGGTGAGGGAAGTCGGTAATTCGTGCAAGGTAATCGAGTTGATTGAGGTGCGAAGAGCGCGCGGAATCAAAATCCACTTCTTGCAGAAAAATCACATCGGGCGCGACACTTTTAATGACGTCACCCATGAGGTCTAAACTTTTTTCGTATTGGTCGCGGGCTTTTGGTTTGTAGTCGGTTCCATCGGAACCCATTCCGTAGGCGTAACTGATATTCCACGTCAAAATTTTTAGCTTCATGGTACTGTTCCAGTATGAAGGTCATTCCGGTAGATTGCAATTACGTTGAGCCAAACTTTGCGTGCAGCTACTTTTTGTTGCAGGAATTGCAGGGGAATCGGTCTGGGTTTTTTGTTGAATGCAATACGAATTACGCCATTCCGTACCTGCAAGCTGCTGCAGAGAAGGAAGGTCTAACCCCAGATCAAGTGGAAGGTTTAATCATTACCCATGTCCACCTAGACCACGCCGGAGGGGCCGGGTTGTTTTTAAAAACATTTCCAAAGGCTAAAGTTTATGCACATCCGCGTGCTGCCAAACACTTAATCCACCCTGAAAAATTAATTGCAAGCGCCACGGCTGTTTATGGGGCGACGTTTATGGAAAAAGTGTACGGCACCATTTTGCCGTGCCCCGCGGAGCGAGTTGTGATTCTTGAAGACCATGATCTCGTTCAATGGCACAACGTTACGCTGAATACCCACCATACCCGTGGGCACGCAAACCACCATCTTTGCGTTGTTTTACCGGAAAGTTCTTCGAATAAATTGACCGTATTTACGGGCGATTCGTTTGGAGTTTCTTACCCTCAGCTGAGCCGGGAACCAAAAGGGGCGACCCTGGGAGTGAAAAAGCAGCGAGTTATTTTGGCTTCAACTTCGCCCACGGATTTTGATGGGAAAGCGGCCCTTGAAACCGTAAAGTGGATTGAGTCGGTTCACCAGCAATCAAAAAACGGCGCGCGCATCGGGCTTACGCATTATGGGTGGATCGAGCCAGACGAGGTGATCCCTGCCGCACGTGCATTAGAGCGCTCCATTCAGTTTTCCATGGATTTGATCGAGACCGAAATCAAAATAAACGAAGCGGGAGTTACGGATGCTTCAAGAGAGCCCCTTACCCTGGAACAGTGCCGAGCCAAGCTAGAGCAATGGTTGGTAAACGATTGCGAAGCTGCGGGTATACGCTTAACTCCACAGGATTTAAAATTATTGAGCGTGGACTTAACCGTCAATGCGCAGGGTTTGCTCTTTCAGATTCAAAAAGCTAGTCAAAAATAAGCGCCGAATCGCGCCCCTTGCTTTTTAAGTTTGAGAAATCCTCTGGCGGAACAAAGATGCGTGAAATGGAGCGCATGGCCGGATATTGGGTAAAGAGCGGCGTGCATTTAGGCAAAGGAATGAACGTGGGCGCCGAGTACAGATTGTCGTAGAGGATGTACAGGGGGGCGTCTGCCTTCCCAAAATATTTGGATAAAATCCCCGTCGAAAGCGACGTAAGATAAGAAATGCCCTTTTGATCGAGGTCCTGGCATAACTTTTTAAAAAGGCGTTCCTGTTGGTCGTGGGCCGCTTCGGTATTCGGAATCCCGCTATGCGTTTCGAGCAGCATTCGATAGGGCGTTTTATTAATAATTCGTTTTGCCCACTGATTTTTTGAGTGGGTGAGGTGCGAAACCAACTGTGCGTCGGTGCATTGAATGTAAGCTTCAATGTCGGACGGAATGGTGTAATCGCAGTCGGGGGATTTAAAGTATTGGCCTAGCATTTCGTCATAAACCACGGTTTTATGGTGCAAATACACCATCAAAAACATGTGGTAGCGCGAAAGTAGAAAATCCTCAAACGCATAAAGTGCGCGGTGGCGCAGGGCTAAGTAGACGTCGTGATCCTTCACGTAGGCCGAAAGATTGGCGGTAATCCATTCGTGGGCAAAATACCCATAGCTTACGCCTGCACAATAGCTATCGCGTCTCAGGTAATCCATCCGGTCGGCATCTAGTTCACTCGAAATCAACTGGTGGATCAGGGTTCTAAAGTTAATCGATTCTCCCTCAATTTTTTCAATAAAAAAGTCATCCGGAACTTCCAGGTGCGACTCAATGGCTGCAGCAATGTGAATGGGTTTGAACCCGTAGGCTTGCCCGGCTTTTTCAAGTAAGGGAGTAAGGGGCGAGTCGAGAATAATTTTTAAAGTGTAGTCTTCGTGGGTGGCCTTGCGGTTTTTTTTAATCCCTGGAATTTTTAGCTCAGAGACTGGAGGCATGGCAAATTCGGTAGTGTGAGAAAGCGGGCCATGGCCCACGTCGTGCAACAAGGCTGCAAGGCGGGTGAGGGCTAAAAAGCGCGCGTGCGCGGAGGCCGAAAGCTTTTTGTTTCCCTGTGACGAAGTGGGTGCAGGAAAAATTGCGTTGAACAAATGGGTGGCCGTTTGTAAGGCGCCCAGTGAATGGATGTAGCGGTTGTGGGTTAAGCCTGGGTAAGAGTGCTCTGCAAATCCTGTTTGTTTAATGTGGCGCAAACGCTGGAAAAGAGTGGAGTCTAAGATGGGCAGCTCGTGCCGTTCTAGATGGATAAAACCGTGTATGACGTCCCTGATTTCCATAAGTGATAGCCTCAAAATAAAACAAGACGTACTTGCATACGTCTTGTTTCTGTTTTTAAAAAGAATTTGTTTTTTGCTTAATCTTCTTCTTCGTCGCTGTCTTCTTCATCTTCATCAT
>CAIMNF010000594.1 GCA_903842755.1 Oligoflexia bacterium | reverse complement strand
TGGGATTCTTCTTTGCGGCAGCCCGGTTACGCCTTGAATTGCAACACGGCTTCGACGCAGCGACCGCATAGGGTCGGATGTTCGGCGTTTTGGCCGATGTCCGTTTCCCAATGCCAGCAGCGTTCGCATTTTTGACGGGTTTGATCAACGCGTTCGCAATGAAAAACAACTCCGGTTTTGCCTTCCATGGCAACAACTTCGATTACAAGCTGTGATACGACTAGTAGTTCTTTAAAGTCCTCTTGCCATTTAATAATAGGCGCAAGGGATTCCGCGCTTCCTTTAGCCACAACTTTTGCATCAAGTGATTTTCCAATGAGTTTGTTTTTTCTTAAAACTTCCAATTGCGGCAATACGCCGAGGTTGCGAAAATTTAACAAGGAGAGCCACTCAGAAACTTCTTCTGAGGCAGTCCAAACTTTTTCCTGGCTCCATATTGATTGATGCACGGAATTATTTTTTAGCCTGGGTATATATTCCCAGGCCTCGTCTGTTGTAAATGCAAGTATTGGGGACAGCATTTTGCACAACCCGGTTACGATATAATAAAGAGCGGTTTGGGTGGATCGCCTACGCAGCGAATTAGCCGGATCGGTGTAAAGCCGGTCTTTCACAAAATCATGATATTGTGAGGAAAGATCGACACTTATAAATTGGCTCACTTTTTGATAAACAACGTGAAACTCGTATTTATCATACGCTCCCAAATCGCTCATTACCTCATCTTCAAGCCTTGAAAAACTCCACAAAATCCACCGGTCAATTCCGGTCAAATCAGCATCATTGATTTTGTCGTGCAATGGATCAAAATCGTACAGATTCGAGAGTTGGTAACGCAGGGCGTTGCGGATGGCGCGATAGGTTTCGCCCACCTTGTTGATACGCTCTTCGCTCACCACGATGTCGTTGCGGTAATCCTGCGACGCCACCCAGAGCCGAACCACGTCCGCGCCCCATTTATTGACGTAGGCTTCGGCCGTCTGCGGCTTTTCGTAGGCACCCTGCTTGCTCTTGGAAATCTTTTCGCGATCCGCATCCACCATGAAACCGTGCGTCAGCACGGTCCGATACGGCGCGGCCCCGTTGCCCGCGAGCGAGAGCAATAGCGAGGACTGGAACCAGCCGCGATGCTGATCGCTGCCTTCCAAATAAACATCGGCCTGCCAGACTTCAGCGCCCGTTTTTCCGACGTGCTGCAATTCTTTCCGCTGCATCAGAACGGCCCGCGAGGACGAACCGGAATCAATCCACACGTCCAGCGTGTCGCTGGATTTGGCCACAGCTTCAGGGCCAGTCCAGTTCGCCGGTTTAACCAGCGACCAGAGTTCGGCCGCAGATTTCTCGAACCAAACGTTGGAACCTTCTTTTTGAATAAGGTCGGCAACCCTGTCTATGATGTCCTTATGGATAAGTGCTAGGCCTTGTGCGTCATAAAACACAGGCAAAGGAACACCCCAGCTCCGCTGGCGACTGATGCACCAATCTGGACGTGACTGCACCGCGCCTTTGATACGATTGACACCCCAATCGGGTATCCAGTTAACACGATCAATCTCGGCGAGGGCATCTCCACGAAATGACCTATATTCTGAAGCGTCTAAACTATAAAAAATGGGGGCATCAATTTTAATAAACCATTGGTCCATCGCCCGGAAGATCACCGGCGTTTTGCTGCGCCAGCAATGCGGGTAGCTATGGTGATAGTTTTCCTGGTGCAATAAGGCGTGACGGATGCGCAACTCGTGCAACACGGCTTCATTGGCGTCACTTTTGCCATGCTTTGTGAGAATGGATTTTCCAACAAGTGTGGACGGCATTTGCGCCTCAATCGGAAGGTCATCTGTATATGCTAGACATCCATCGTCGTTTACAGGCGAATATATTGGAAGGTTGCATGCGCGACCAAGATTGTAGTCATCCATTCCATGCCCGGGCGCGATATGAACGAAGCCTGTGCCAGTATCATCTGTAACGAACGAATCACCTGCATGAAGTTGTCCAATCCTTTTGATAAAAGGGTGCTCGTAACGTAAACCTGCAAAAGAATAACCGGGATAGTTAGGCGAAGAAATAATTGCATTTTTTAATCCGGCCTTCGTTATGAACTGGTCTGCCAAGTTCCATGCAATCAACAAATTTTCCAACCCATTTTGCGTCTCATGTTGCACAAAACAATAGATGAGATTGCTATTATAAGCGACGGCGAGGTTTGCCGGTAAAGTCCAAGGCGTAGTCGTCCATATTACGACAAACGCGTTTTGGGGAATTAAATTTTTTGTATCCG
>CAIMNF010000593.1 GCA_903842755.1 Oligoflexia bacterium | reverse complement strand
GCTCGAAGTACAAGGGCTTGCTCATCTTCGTGCATGGCTCTATACCATCGAAGCCTGGAAACAGTTTCCCTCTGAGTTTGCAGGAAAAACCTTTAAACAATCCCTCTCTACGCTCTTCGATCCGCACGCATGCTTACGGATCATGGACCGAGTCCTGACCCCAACCGGAGAGCTTTCGGAAAAGGCCTCGGCAAAGCTCGGTTCGCTTTATTCGCAAGTCCGTGACTTAAAGCGTGAGATTTCGGTACGGATGGAAGCCTTAACGCGCGAATATGCCGCAAAAGGAGTCCTGCAAGAGAAATACTCTGACGTCAGAGACGGCCGCTCGGTCCTTCCTGTAAAAGTTTCTGAACAGAGCAAAGTAGAAGGCCGGGTCGCAGAGCTTTCGGTTAGCCGGCAAACCGTGTTTATTGAGCCAAAAGAAGCAGAAGTTCTGCATGGCCAGTTGCGAAGAAAAGAGGCCGAGCTTTCTCAAGAGATTTTTACGATTTTACTTGCTGTTTCCAAGCAAATTGAACCATTTGTGGGGGGCATTGCCTACGCGGTGGAGCAGGTTTCGTATTGGGATGCGGTTCAGGCCCGAGCGCGAATTGCAAAACGATATGGCGGGAAGCCCATTCAGGTGAATGAGGAGCGTACCTTTGTCTTGCACGATACCGTGCACCCTCTTTTATTTTGGAATATTGAGGAAGATCGTATTATTCGCAATACCATCGAAATGCGTCCCCCAGCCCAGATGATTTTACTTTCGGGTCCGAACACGGGTGGAAAAACGGTGTTACTCAAAACGTTGGGACTTGCAGCTATTGCAGCACGCACGGGGTTTTTCTACCCGGGCACTGGTACGAATGAAGTGCCGTTTTTTGACTCTTTTTTTGTGGACTTAGGCGATCCCCAATCTATTGCTGAGCATGTGTCGAGCTTCTCTGGACATGTCCTCAAAATGAAACGAATTTTAGAGACCATGGGGCCGCGAAGTTTAATATTGGTAGACGAAATGAATTCGGCGACGGACCCGGAAGAGGGTGCCGCTTTGGCACAAGCATTTGTTCAAACAATTTTAAAGCTAGAGGGCGCCATTTTAGTTGCGACTACGCACGACCCCAGGCTCAAAGTAATGGGCATGAATGATCCCCGCATTTTAAATGCAAGCATTGTGTTTGATGAGGATGCGCTTACGCCCACCTATACAGTTGTTTTTGGGGCGCCGGGCCGTTCGCGGGCTTTAGAAACGGCTGAGCGGCTAGGACTCTCGCCTGCAGTATTGGAATTAGCAAAGGCGTATCTGAGTGATGAACATCGAAAGTTTGAAGGGGTCCTTGAAAGTTTCCAACAGGAGCTTGCGTTGCAGGAAAAAGCGAGGAGGCATGTCCAGCAATTAAAAGAAGATGCAGAAAAATTGAAAGCGCAATGGGAAGAAAAAGTAAATAAAACGGTCGAAGAATCGATCGAGAAAGCCCGTCAAAAGCTCAAACATGTTTTGGAGCTTGCGCAAATGGAGGTTCGGGAAACGGTTCGCAAGATTCAATCCACCAAAACGCACAAGCAATTGGATGAAGTGCGCAGCGAACTGAACGATACTTTCGCAGATGGCGAGAAACGCATTGAGCGGGCAATTCTAGAAGCCGCCCCCGAACTAGCGCCCGCCCTAGACGCCCCTGAAGCAGAGAAAGTGGATCGCGTTTCGTTTGAGCGAGGTGTTTGGGTGAGAGTGCCCAAGTGGAAGAATGTGGGCGAGATTGTGGAGTGGGACGGAAAAAAGGCAAAAGTTGCCCTCGGCGCGCAAGCAAGTGGAATGGGTAAAGCGTTTATGGTTACGGTGTATGCAGTCGAAATGGAAGCGCTGAATGAACGCGAACTTAAAACCGTTTTAGGGATCCATTATAAAAAGCAATCGTCCAGCCGAGTCAAAATTCAGTCTGAGGACGTCGGGGGAGTGGTTGATCAGCTCGACTTGCGTGGTCAGCGACTTGACGAAGCATTGTCGCAAGCTGAGGTGTACGTGGATCGCGCTTTTCGTGCAGGTCGCGGAGAAGTGGTGATTGTTCATGGGTTAGGGACAGGTGTATTGCGCGAGGGGATTCGAAAAAATTTGCAGAGTCTAAATTATGTCGCAACCTTAAGCGATGCCGGGAGTCCGGGCGCAACGCTCGTGCGATTTAGAATTTAATGATTTAATTAATATCGTTTGTGTAAAAAACAAGATCCCCTTATTCTGGAAAAAGAACGGAGCCATGGATGGATCTTAATCGTGTTTTTACAGAATGGAATTTGAAGTACTTTCGGGGCGCTTTGCCTGTGCCGGAGTTACGCTGGAATTCGCGATTAAAGACGACCGCTGGTCGATTTATTCCGCAGACGCGGTCAAAGGCGGCGATCGAAATTGCAACCTATTTGCTTTCTTTGGCCGATGCAGAAGCTTTGGTGAAGGATACGATTGGTCACGAAATGATTCATTACTGGCTCTGGTTAAAAAGAAAACCATATGGACATACGGCCGAGTTCTACAAACTAATGAACGAGATGGGAGTCAGTCGTTATAATCCCGTTCCGATACACCGTCCGTTCAAGCATTGCTATATTTGCGATGAATGCGGCCAAAAGATTATGGTCCGCAAGCGCTTGCCTAAGGCCGCCTGTGCGGAGTGTTGCAATCGTTATTCCGAAGGAAAGTACCATTCGGACTATACGCTTCGTTTGGCGAGTGAGTATGAAATTATTTCAGTAATTACGCCAGACCAAGTCGGTTAAATAAGTCCGGACTCGCCAGATGAAAAATTTTGGGCTAGGGTCCGCGTATGGATTTTTGGAAGGCGTATTTTGCGATCGTTGAAGTATTGAAGACGAAAGTCTTTGAATACGAAAAAATCCTAAATCAGTTCGACCTCACTTCCGTATCGGAAGTTCCAATGCCCCGCTCGCACTCGGTTCACACCTTTCCCGTATTTTCAGGCGGGCAGCAAAGCTCAAGGATTCATCTCACTTTGGTTATTATTGAGCCAACCGAAAGAAACCGAATCTTAATTTCCAGGTATCTTACTCCCCGAGGTGTAAAAATTAAGTTCGTGACGACCGAGTCAGAAGCCCGCGCACTCCAGGATTTTGATCTTTCTTTGGATTCATCCGCCATGAGTTTTCCAGCCGATAAAGAGCGATTGTTGAGTTGGGTTCAACAAGCTACGCTTCCGGAATCATCCCCGTCCCATTGATTTCTTTTATTTCTTCGTGGGATTTTTGGTGCTTGGAATGGGACTCCACCTGTTTTCTAAAAATGGAAACAAAATCGGGCTTTAAATGCAACCGTTGGACCCATTCCGGACTGTGGCCAATTTCATGAGCAGGGGTAAATTCGAGAAGCGCAATTCCAAGAGAGTCTTTTAGTAGCGCGTCTTTAAGCATCCAGCAACTAACAGTCAGATTGATCGGTGTCGTCGAGCCAGGGAGCTGCCCAGTGTGGGTATAGCTGTAACGGATGCCCTCTTTCAAAATTACTTTTTTTATTTTTTTAGGGTCAATCGAAATTCCGAAATTAAATTCAAACGTGTTTTTTAGATAATCTGCTGGGGTTTCTTCGCCTTCGCCCAACTGTAACGGGGAAAGGGTCAGGGCAGGTAACCGGGGTGCAGTTTCGTTTGGCTTTTCTGCTGGTTGCCCTAAACGTTGGTAGTGATAGGAGCCGCTCTCGGTCCCGGCAAACTCGTATCCCTTTGCTTTAATCAATGCAAGCGAGTCGGCTTCAAAAGGCGAATGCGCTTCGTCCGGTAGCCGAAGAGGGTTGATGACCACATTGGTAAGAACGGTCGTTAAAAGTGGGGTAAGTGTGTCGGCAAATGTGGAGAGAACCTGGGCCGAGCCTTGGAGTGTGGCTTTTTCATTTCCCATAAAATAGTGCAAGAGGACCGTTTCCTCGCCCTGATTTAAAGTTGTTCCCACTTGAAAATGAACCGAATAGCCATTCACGGTATCGTCCACGGCCGATTTCAAGGTGTAGTGAGGGTATTGTTGCAGCGTGCTTTTGAGGAGCTTAACTGAATTTTGAAAGGAGTTACTCGTAAAGCTAAAATGCACCAGAGTGTTTGATTCATCTTCCATTAGGACCTGTCCTGGACCCATGGATAACTTAAAGTTGCCAAGCGGGATGAACGAAAATCCTACCGCATCGTTGTACCAATGGTAGCCGCCGGTATGATTAAAGTGGCCGGGTCTTTTCTTAAATCTTTCTACCCAAGCGTTAAAGCGCGACGAGTTTCTTACCCGATCTAAATCGGGATCATGGGCAATGAGGTCGAGTTCATTTAGCCCTAAAGATGAGGAGCGGTCTAAAGCATCGTAAATTTTATTTTCGTCCGCATTCGATAAGCTGTAGTAACAGGCTAAATTGTAACAGCCCAAGGTGTCGTTCAAATCGCATGACTGCTGAGTGAGCTTAATTGCTTCTTCGGGATGTCCAAGGAGGTGGGCAACGATCCCCTGCTCGGAGCAACTCGCGGGATGGTGTGCTTTACAGGCTTGATCAAAAAGAGCATACGCTTTGGCGTTGTCTTTTTGATCGCGCGCTTCGAGACCGAGCAAATAGCAAGCTTGCGGATTTTCCGCTTTGCATTGGTCTTGTGCCAGTTGTAAAAATTCTCCCTGAGCTTGGGGCGCGGGCTTAGGTGCGGAACTACAGCCCGTTATCACACCGCTCAAGTGCGCGAGTAAAAAAACCGTCGTTAAGAGCTTAAGGGAGAAAGATCGTGAAGCGGTTCCCTTCATTTTTAGTGAATTAGGCCGTGCTTTTTTAACTTCTCCATTAGAGTCACGCGCTCCATTCGGCTTGCCCGGGTCACTTTATCCAAGTCATGGTTAAAGCTTTTAAGTAACTCGGAGAGATAAACTTTTTCAAATTCTGCACGGGTTGCTTGAAAATTGATTTTATCGTGACCGAAATCGGGAAGATCTTTCATTTCGACGCGCTCGCCTTCACACGACAATACCGAGATTCTTAAAACGTTTCTGAGTTCGCGCAAGTTTCCAGGCCAATCATAGGCGCGCAGCTGCGACCATACTTTTTCCGAGAACCCCTTAATGTATTCTTTGTGGAGTTCGTGAGTAATTTCTTGCAAAATGCCCAACGCAATATCTTCAAATTCATCTTCACGATCGGCTAGTCCTGGCATTTCAATGCGATTTTTACTGAGTCGGAGTAAAAGTTCGTCGTTGAACATCCCGGCCCGGGCGCGCGAATCGATTTGAGGTACACTGGTGACGATGATTCGTACATTGACAATCATGGGCATTGCCGTACCCGACGTCGACTTCTGCGGATGGGGTACTGCTTTTGTTTTTAAAAAATTCAAGAGAACCAATTGTTCCGAGACGGGGTAACTAGTTACATCGTCAATGACTAAAGTTCCACCATTGCATTCACGGATTTGTTCAGCGAGCGTCCGCTCCCGATTGGTAATGAAACACGGCTGCGCAGAGCGTGGACTGTTTTGATGAATCCATTTTGCGAGCGCCCCTTTCCCTGTTCCAGACCCTCCAATAATTAAAACCGGTTCGTCGTCGGCTTGTGCGGCGTTTAAGGCGATCTTTCGTTGAGATGCGGGAATAAAATAAACCATGCTCATAGGATTGCTTATCAGCATAAGGTTTTTGTCAGGGTTTTTAAAGAGAAATAGGGAGGCTAGGGTATTTTTATCACAATTTGGTGGAGCGAAAGGACTTTAATTGTGTCAAAATTTAAAAATGAAGATTCGGGTACTTGTTCATCCGTTTACATCGATAGTGTTTATTTTTTGTTTAGGAGTGACCTTAGAGTTGGGAGGAGTTCGGTCTGCCCTTGCGGCAAACGCCTACGCTGCAATTCTAGAAGATCAAACGTCTGTTCCCAATGGAAACGGAGTTTCGAGTCCTAGTTTTTGGGGAGGGCTCTCCGGCGAAAACCCCGCTGGACTGGCCTATAATACCACCTTCAAGGCGCAGGGAACGGGGGCCAGCTTCAATTCTTCGTTGTCACCTGTCTATGGTTCTGGCGGAATTTTGCTGGGCAACGGGGTGATTGGAATGGGAGCAGAGTATGCTCGATACGATTCGGGCGGAAATACGGCCTATGGTGGATTAGCGGATTGGGGTATTGCGGGTCGTTTTGTGCCCATTCATACGACCATTGGTTTTTCCGGAGAATATACGGTTCCCGGTTCGGTAGGGACCTACAATGTGGGCGCATTAATCGATCTCTCTCGCAGTATTCGGTTTGGGGCGATGTTGGTGAATGTTTCTAATGGCCTCCATAGCTCGATGGCCGCGGGCCTAAATGTAAATATTTTACGATCGTGGGATTTAGTAGTGGATACCGGTTACCGTATTGAAAACATGACCTATGTCATTAAGCCTGGGTTAAACTTTCACCACCACTGGTTTCTTTTGTCCGGTGCTTATGGATTCAAAATGGTGGGTGACGGCGCGGTTTTTGTGACCCCGCAAATTACCGGTGCGATTGGAGTCAGGCTCGCTTCCTTTATGCTTTTGGAGTACGAATACCAGCAAGAGGCGTTGCATCGCGTGGGTTTGACTTTGCGTTGGAATTAACCTAATCTAGGCGCTTATGAAAACGTTAACGGAATTCTCTGGATTTGTGCTCAAAGAGGCGATGGCCAAAAAAACTGCCCTTCTCGCTGAAGGTAAAACCGATGAAGAGGTTCAGTTAGCGATTAATGAGTTATTGAAATTAGACGAAACCAAAGTCCCGTTTTACAAAAATGCAATCGATATGACCAGTTCGCGGCTTGATCGAGTAAAACGAGTGGTGATCGCTGTCAAAGCGACGGAAACCGAAAAAGTACCGGAAGCGTTTGTGGAGCGCGAGGGGCATTTTTATTTATTGGAATATTTTCCCGCAGCGGATGCGCGCGGAAGAGTAGCGTCGGACCGTGATGGTTATCGTGACTTTGGACGCGACGGTGGCGGAAGAAGCGGCGGTCAACGAGATGGAAAAGGTAATCGTGGTCCAGGAGGCCGCGGGGGGAATGACCGAGGACGCCCTGGCGGAAGGAATGAAGGAGGCCGCGGTCCCGAGCGTGCGCCCCGCGATTCTGATCGCGAATTTAGCCGGGAAAATAGAGAACCTCGGGAGCCCAGGACTCCTCGACCTCAGCCTGCTCCTAATCCGAATGCGGCCAGTTTTGTATCGACTGGTCTTGGAACGTTGGCGCCTAAGGCTCCCGGTTCAGAGAAAAAAGAACACGGCGCGCGTCCGCAACGTCAGCGAAAGCCTCGTGAAGGCGGAGAACTGTCGAATCGTGGGCCGAATCGTGGGCCCGGAGACTCGCGTGGTCCAAAGGGTGCGGGTGAGCTTCGTCTCGTGTTGAAGGGGCAATCGGCGACTACTCTTCAGGGATCAGCTCCGGCAGAAGCGCCAAGCGAAAGCCAAGCAAATCCGGCACCGTTAACGTAAACTTCGGCTCGAAGGCGTTTCGTTCAATCCTACTTGATACTCACGTAACTTTTCGGGGCTAGGGAGCTGGGTAAGAACGTCTTCTACTTTTGAAGATTCCGTTCGGTAAACAAAGACGGTTTTGGGAAGGCTTCTATCTTGTTTCATAATGATTTCAATTTTCATGGAAGCCGTTTCAAGTTCACTCGCTTCGGTTTTTGTAAAAACGACCGTAGAATTTGATTCCGTAAAAATCGGTTTTCCTGAGGGCCGATAACCCCGCTCTTTTAAAACGGCCATCACTTTATTTAAGCTCTCTGCGTCTAGGTTTTCTAAAATGTGGATCTTGTTTTCTTCAAGGGCGATTGCTTTCCAGGTAAACAGGGCACTTACAATCATTACTGTTAAACTAAATAAATTTAATATTCGCATAGGCTCTCAATTCTCTAATAAGAGGGTAAGCCAGATCCGTGCCATCGGTGACACACGTAAAAGCGGCTATTTTGGTTGAGTTTGGCCCCTTTGGTTGCTTGAAGTTTAGGCGCCTGTCTACGAAGTGATCAAAAAAATGAAGCCCTTCAAATAGCGGTGTTTGAGGTGATCGGAGGGCGTAGGAAACGTTTCCGGCAGATCAATCCG
>CAIMNF010000592.1 GCA_903842755.1 Oligoflexia bacterium | reverse complement strand
GCAATCAAGAAAGGCAAAGAGCCTATCAAATTCACATGGGAAGACATTAACTATTTGGTGCAGGTTCCCACGACTAATGAAGATAAGCTTGATACCAATTCATCGATGAAAACACTTAATGTACTTAAAAATTGCACGGGATATGCTCTCCCTGGATAGACGCTCTTTATAATGGGCGCATCGGGGGCAGGGAAAACTTCACTGATGAACATACTCTCAAATAGAACCTTACCATCAAGAGGGGCTAAGCTTACAGGCAAGCTTTAAATTAACGACAAGTATCCTCTGAACAAAAAAATCTTTGGATGCTACTGTGCTTACGTTACCCAAGACGATGTCTTGTTCCCTTACTTTACCGTGCAAGAAGCGCTCACCTTCGCGGCTAGACTTAAATTGGCGATTCCCATTAAAGAATAAAACCAACGAGTTGAGTAACTAATACACGGACTCGGTCTTTACTAATGCAAAGACACCCTCATCGGCAGCGTCGAGAAGAAAACAATCTCTGGTGGCGAAAGAAAGCGCTGCGCGATTGGAGTTGAACTGATCACCGATCCCAGCGCAATCTTGCTCGATGAACCTACTTCGGGACTAGATTCGTTTATGGCAAAAAAAATTTGCCAGCTTCTCCAATAATTGGCTCATAAACACGGCAAAACAATCATAAGCACCATCCATCAGCCAAGCAGCGAGGCTTTTGCTCACTTTGACAGGCTTTTGCTCATGGCTGACGGAAACATTGTTTACCAAGGCTTAGCCAATACGACACCTGAGTACTTTTCTCAGATGGGGTTTACTTTCAATAGACTTTCAAATCCCTCCGACGTCTTCATGAGAATTCTTTCAATCTCTTACCCAAAAGAGAAAGCTGATGACCAAAAGCTGTAACTCCTTGTAAACACTTACAATGATACCCAACGGTTAGAAATCCCATTTGAACTCAAAGACACACAAATCCGTGAGTATAACTTAGAAGAAAAAGTTAAATTCAAAGCGCCCTTCACTGTCTAATTCCAGCAGTTATGGTCTAGAAGCTTGATCATGACATAGCGTTCACCATCAGTAACTTTTTCATTGATTGGAATAGCCATTTTTAATGGACTTCTTCTATGTGGAGTTTTTCCGAAAGTCGCAACTACAAATAAACTGAGTGATATCTAAAGCACTATCGGAAGCATGTTCGCATTCCTCTGGTAAATTTATATGGCTTATAGTTACTCAGTTATGCTAACTTTTTAAATTGAAAAGCCTGTCTTCGTAAAAGAAATTTAAGGAAAGCTTTACAGTCTGAGCACATACTACCTTTGCAAAAACCTAATCGACTTGCCTCTCTATTTCGTATCGACACTTGTTCAATAGACTATGGTGTATTGGTCAATTGGCTATCAGAACACCTATGAAAGTTTCCTCATGTAGTATTTAGCACTTTTGCTAACAGCTCAAGTGGCAGCAGGGTTAGGATTTATGATAAGCGCTTAGACTGACAATGTTATTCACGCTTCAGCAGCTGCTACGGCCTACGTTATGCCAGCACTTATCTACTGCGGAGTAGTCGTAAACTTAAATACACTCCCTGTGTGGTAAGCTTGGCTATAGTGGCTATCTCCTTTAAGATACTCCTTAGAAGCACTTTGCATCGCGCAGTGGGGTAACAAACCTCAAGAAAGGTTCATTTATGAATAGACTCTGGGATTTGGAACAAAATTAGGTTACACAAAGTGTATGCTAATATTAATGGGTCTAGCTGTTTTGTTTAGAGCGATAGCGCTCTTAAGCCTGAGAATCTAAGTACGGAAACTCGTCTGACAGATGACAACAGGAAGGACATATAATAGAAGAATTTCAATGCGAATTAGATTTTCCACTACTTATTCTGCATTTAAATAAAAATTTCTAAAATTTAATGTGGGGTTTTGGGGTTTTGGGGAGATCG
>CAIMNF010000591.1 GCA_903842755.1 Oligoflexia bacterium | reverse complement strand
CTTAATTCCTTTGACAATTATGCGCGAATAACATGGTTCCCTATTTAGATTTATCAATTCTGAGTACGAAGGTTTTAAAAAATTAAAACTTTAATTTTTAAGTATAAATTAATTGGCCTAAGAAATTCTCTCATTTTTTAAATACAATTAGATTAAAAATTTTACCCCTGCCCCCCGAACCGTCAACAAATGCTTCGGCGACTCTGGCTCAACTTCAATGCGCTTGCGAATTTGAGTGATCAAATAATCAACCGTACGCGTTTTTGGAAGTAAACTAAAACCCCACACTTCCCTTAGCAAACGATCCTTACTTAGGATCGTCCCTGGCTTTTGAAGGACATAGGATAAAAATTTAAATTCAAGGGGGGTAAGCACCACCCAACCTTGGTAGGTAAACACTTGTAGACGATCGGGGTCCAATTGCCACAGCTTCGGCGATTCGCTCTCGTCCGACCAAAATTCGCCCCCAACCTCTTCACTTTTTCGCCTTAGTAATGCGTTTAAGCGGGCTTTCAATTCGTCCCAATGAAAGGGCTTGGGTAAATAGTCGTCCGCGCCACGCTCTAATCCTTTGATCCGCTCCTCCGCGCTGGAC
This sequence comes from Oligoflexia bacterium, assembly GCA_903842755.1. GTDB lineage: Bacteria > Bdellovibrionota > UBA1018 > UBA1018 > CAIMNF01 > CAIMNF01. Next base: position 18,474 of record CAIMNF010000591.1, on the reverse strand, counting down.
TTCGAAGAAAGCACCAAGACCTTTAATCGCCTAAAGCGCAAGTCCTTCAATAAGTCCAGACCATCCCCATCCGGAAGCTGTCGGTCCAACACTAAAATTCGTGGCGATTCGGTAACGATCAACTCTCGGGCTTCGCGCAAGGTTTTAGCCCAACTGCACTCAAAGCCCATTTTTTTAAGCGAAAGGACGAGTGCATCAGCGAGTGCAAGTTCATCCTCTACCAACAGGACTCGCGCTTTGGATTCACTCATAAGCATTTGCCTTCAATTTTAAATTTTGCACCTTTGCCTTCGCCCAAGCTTTCGCCCACTAACGTTAGTCCCATTGATTTCGAGGCCATCGCGGACAAATATAAACCTAACCCCGTACCCGGGACCGAGTTTGGTTTTAATTGAGATTGCCGGAGGGTCAAGCGCGAAAATCGTTTAAACAACTTGCCTTTTTGTTCGGGCTGGAATCCAAGACCTTCGTCGACAACCTCTAAACGCCACTTTTTTGTTTTAAACAAAAACCCCTGCTGAAAAATTTCACCCCGGAAATGAACCGCAGGCTGATCCAAGCTAAATTTGCGGGCGTTATCCAATAAATTGCGAATAATCATTTCGAGTAATGCGGAATCCACTTCCACTTTTGTTTGAAGCGCCGCTCCTACTCGCTCCATTTTTGCATTGGGGCCTAGAATTAACTTAAAATTTGCCCATCGTTCCGTAAGCCAGGATTCTAAATTGAGCACCTCTAATTTGGGTTTGATTTTTGATTCACGCATTTTCGCGGCTTGCAGCAACAGCTCCACATCCATTTTTAAACGCGAAAGTTCTAACTGGTGGGATCGCCATAATTGTTGGGATTCTTGCGGAGTAACCGCTTCCGACCGCAGCAAATCCGAAACCAAGGTCAATGTGGATAAAGGCGTGCGCAGCTCATGGCTGATTCGGTCCAAAAAATCGGCCTGAATTTGGCTAATTTTCATTTCTTTTAACAACCGAGCAAACAATAAAATTAATGACCCTAAAATGCCCGTGAACCCCAGCGCTCCAAATACAATTTTTACAATTGGCAAGCGGTCAACCAGCGGACCCGGAAACTTGGGAGCAGGTAATTTGCGTAAAATTTCAAAGTTGTAGCTGGTGGCCATCGTGCCAACCACCGCTAAACCTAAAATAAATAAGAAAACCCAAAAACCGGTCTTCGGTCGGTTCAACACCTTTTCGAGCTTCACGATTGCACATCCCTTTGAATCACTTGCCGTTGAATCGCTTCCATTTAATACTGCATCCCATCGATGGAATTTGTTCGCCCACAATGGGCTTGCCCTCAAGTAAGGCATCCATCGCGCGCGCCAACGATTTTTCTTTTACCAGGCGCTCTTCTTTCCATGAATCATCAATTCTTCCGCGATAGCGCAATTTAAATTCAACGCGACCTCCCGGACCACCGACCTTTTCGTACAAGTAGGGATCAGGAGTGCACACGGCATCGTATGCTTTGGCGACGGCTTGAGTTTCATCAAAAACATAGGGAAACACAAAACCATATTTTGCGGAATGCAATTTCATATTTTCAAAACTATCGGCTTCGCGATCATTAGGATCGTTTGCACTGATTCCAATCACGGCAATCCCCCGGGGGGCATAGTCTTTAGCCAGCTGATTAATCCGATCTTGGACCGCAATCACATAAGGACAATGATTGCACATAAACACAATTAAGAGCCCCTTGCTCTCTTGAAAAGTTTCCAACGAATAAACCTTTCCATCCACGCCGGGCAAATAAAATTCAGGAGCAACCGAACCTAAAACCGAAACTGTTGAATAAAGAAGTGCCATATGCAACAAGAATACCCTAAATTGTTAGCCCTTGAAAGCACCCACTAATATTGTTAACGTCAGACCTACTTCCATGAAAAAATCGGCAAAACCGTCAAGCAAAGTCATCCCCCGTTTTTCGTCCGAAACCTTGCAATTCATTCGAACCGCGGCTAAGCAAAAGCGCGAAGACTGGATCGAAAATCACCGGGCCGAGTACGAAGCCCTCTTACTCCACCCCTTACAACACCTTGCTCAAACACTTCAGGAACGGTTGGGGCCCATTGCTCCCGGATACCATTTTCCAGTAAAAGGGATTGGCCGCATTAAGCGCTCTAAAAATCGACGAGACGAAACGGGCGCGGTCTATAAAGACTGGATTTCTTATTCGGCTTCTCGCCCCTCGGGATCACGCTTTGAGCACAACCCTAACCTTTATTTTGGCTTAGATGCGAACGACGAAGACGGCGACCATGTCATTTGCGCTGGAGGTTTGTATATGCCTTCCTCGGCCCAGACGAAAGCAATTCGGCATGCGATTGCAACGGATGCAAGTCCCTTTGAAAAGTTGTTTAAAAGTAAAGAATTTAGCAGCTCCTTTAAAGGTGGCTTTTCGCTGGATCGCTCGGCCACACGCCCCCCACGCGGGTATGATGCCAATCATCCCCAAATTCATTGGCTAAAGCTTCAAGGTTTTTTTGTTTGGCGAAGCTATACCAAAAAAGAATACACCTCGGCACAATTTTCCGACCAAGTAGCTCAGGACCTAAAGCAAGTGCTGAAATTAAACGAGCTGCTTGACCTAGCCATCACTGGAAAATTTAAGGCGAAGTCTACCTTGCCGACAGTGCCTTCCCCCCTGGTCCAGCCGCCCCAAATCCGTGAACGAAAGTTTGACTTTTAGGCCACCCTAGGTCGAAGATCAAGCTACGCTATGCTGATTCGTCAGAACAAAAAATACCGGGGATTTCTTAAGCCTAGCCACTGGCGAAGGATTGCGCTCGGCAGCTGGGCCGCGCCCCACGATCCTACCCTTTATGCAATTGCCGAACTCAATATTGAACCCGCACTAAACTACATTGAAACCGTCAAAGCCAAAACGGGGGAGCGGGTAACACTCACCCATTTTGTGGGTAAAGTTTGGGGCATTCTCCTAAAGTTGCATCCGGAACTGAATAGCGAAATTCGCTGGGGGAAATTTTACCGTCGCGCACAAGTCGACATTGCCTTTCAAGTAGTGATTGAAAAAGGAAAGGATCAAGGCGGAGGCGCAGAACTCTCTGCCGGAGTTATTCGAAACATTGACCAAACTCCATTAAGCGAAATCGCCAAACAACTGAATCGTTCGGCCCACGTGATTCGCACCGAGGACGACCCAAACTATCGCGCTCTTAAAAAAGGAACGAGCCCCGTCCCTGGAATTTTCTTTCGTCCGCTGCTGATCATCCTGGGTTATATTTTGAATGTATTTAACCTTTGGTCGCCGCTCTTGGGAATTCCACAAGATTCTTTTGGCAGCATGATGATCACGAACGTGGGTTCCTTGGGAGTGGACTGGGCTTTTCCCGCGCTTTATCCGCCCGCAAATCACGTCTGTATTTTAGCTATCGGCGCTTCTTACAAAGGTCCGGTTTACGAGACCGATGCGCAAGGAACGGTAACACGCACCACACTCAAACGCTTTGTCCGCCTTTTTGGTGCGTTCGATCACCGTTATGTGGACGGTATCCATGCGGCAAGAGTAGGACGCGATTTAAGAAAAATTTTTGAGGAGCCCGAAAAATACAATGTCTAACTCCGTTCGCTTGACTCCAGCCCTTTTAGCTGCAATGGCCGCACGCTTTTTTATAACCTTCGCCGTCCAAGTGCAATCGGTACTCTTGGGCTGGCAAATGTACGAACTCAATCACGATCCTTATAAACTAGGACTGATTGGATTAATTGAAGCCGCGCCTGCGTTGACGATGGCGCTTTACGCGGGTCATATCGTCGATCGCTCGCCACCGGTTCGAATTTACCGTTTCCTGATCTTTTTTGCGCTCATTTCATTTCTCACTGCGATGAATGCTCATGCGGAAGGCGTTCTATACCTTGCCGCATTTATTACGGGGCTTGCCCGCTCTTTCGCGGCACCTTCAATGAGTACCATTATCCCAAAAATTGTAGAGCGCATTCACCTTCCAAAGGCAATGGCCTGGACGACCATGGTCAACCGCATGGCCTTGGTCTTAGGTCCGGTAGCTGCAGGCGTCTTTTACGCGTGGAAGGGCTACACCCTTACTTATGGCATTGCCATGGCGAGCGCAATTTGTTCATTTTTTGCTACGTTTTTGCTCCCCAAGCTTAACCCACCCGAACGAGTCGCCCAAGAGAACCTTTGGCAATCGCTTTCGGTCGCAGTCAAATATGTATTTAGTCACCAACTCATGCTCAGCGTCTTAAGCTTAGACATGTTCGCCGTATTATTCGGCGGAGTGACGGCCATTCTGCCCGCCATTGCCAAAGACGTTCTCCATACCGATAGCGTAGGCTTGGGTGTACTTCGGGCCGCTCCTGCAGTAGGAGCAATTTTAGTAACCCTTTTTCTCACGCGCTTTTCAATCAATAAAAATGCGGGGCGCTCCATGCTTCTTTGCGTTTTTGCATTTGGATTGTGTATTATTGGTTTTGCAGCATCTCGAAACTTCATCCTGTCCTGCGCACTCTTGTTTGTCAGCGGTATGGTCGATAGTGTGAGCATGGTGGTTCGTGGCTCAATCTTGCAACTCATTTCACCGGACTCCATGCGCGGGCGCATCGCCTCGGTCAATTCAATGTTTATCGTATCCTCAAACGAACTCGGGGCTTTTGAATCAGGCACCGCTGCAGGCTTGATGGGTCTAATCCCTTCCATTTATTTCGGTGGTGCGATGACCTTAGTTACGGTTGCAGTCATTTATCTGATTTACCCGAAACTGGGATCGTTAAATTTGGATGATTTGTAAAACTGGCCCGCAGGAAATAGTGACTTCGGCCCCATCAATCGCGTGCGCCCACCCTTCGAACTTTGTCAACGGAAGGTCACTTTCATAGGGCATTTTGCCCAAAAAATTTAATCGTTTCATCCCCCAGGCCAAAAAGCTCCGTCTGACTACAATCTCCAATGTCACTCATTAAGCCCTTCGTGACAGCGGATTTATTGACTCTTCTTTTTCAACGGCACTACGGCCTGCTTTTTACCAGCGCTTGCAACACGACCCGTGGCCGACTTCAGTTTCTGCTGCTGGTCCCAAGTTTCCGCATACCGGCCTTCCAACGAGTTCAGCTTTACGTAATCCTTTTCAAAATCCGGAAGGTTGGCTTTATCGGCTTTAATTTCCGCAATCGCGGGCGTAGCCTTCTTGGGGAGAGCGGCGTTACTCACCCCGAGACTCACTCCGACCAGTGCTCCGATGAGGGCTAAACCCTGCAGTAATAAATATTTAAAATTCACGGTCAATTTCATAATGGGGCTTTAGCAAGTTCAATACCATGTCATTTTCTACACTTTAAATAGAATAAAATCAACCTGGACCATCCACCTCGGGATTCGGATCAACATTCAATTGAACAATCCCTGTTTAAAAGCTATACAGATGACTAAAGCCTATGGAACTTAATCCTATTCGTTTAACTGGAGTTCGACAAAATAACCTTAAAAATATTGATGTCGAAATCCCTCAACGGCAACTCACCGTCATCACCGGCCTTTCGGGCAGCGGTAAGTCTACTCTTGCGTTTGACACTCTCTATGCCGAGGGTCAACGGCGCTATGTAGAAAGTCTTTCGACGTATACGCGGCAATTCTTAGCAAAAATGCCCAAGCCCGATCTCGATCAAATAGAAAACATTCCCCCGGCGATTGCACTTGAACAACGCAATACCGTTCAAAATACGCGCAGCACGGTTGCCACTCAAACCGAGATGCTTGATTTTTTACGTTTATTCTTTTCAAAATTGGGCACGCTTGAATGCGAAACCTGTGCTAAAAACAACAAGACCACCACCGTCCATGAAGTCACGCCCGAAAAAATTCAGCATTTGATTTTAGAATGGGGAGCTGGAAAAAAAGTGGGCTTACTTGCGCCCTTAGTTCTCAGTGCCGATACCCCGGTGCAAGGAAATCAATTTTTATCCAATTATTTTGCGGTTCTGAGCGACCAAGGGTTTCGACGGGTGTATTGGAGCAAAACCAAAACCTGGCTTGAACTGACCGACCCCATACCCGCAGGACTAAACGTGAAGGCTCTTTTTAATCAAGAACTTTACTTACTGATGGATCGTTTTAACTTTTCGAGCGAGACCAAACAAAGCGTTCTAAAAGATCCAGACCTCCGCAGCCGCTTTGTCGATTCGCTTGACCAAACTCTTCGTTATGGACACGAGAAGGCGCTTGTTTTAAATCTGGATGATTTTCAATCTAAGCTTTATCAGACGGGGTTTTGTTGTACCGATTGCGGGACGATCTACCCGCAACCAACGCCCCAATTATTCTCTTACAATAGTCCGCTTGGAGCGTGTTCCGTTTGTAGGGGCTTCGGGCATACGCTGGATCTTTCGGAGCGTAAAATATATGAGAACCGCAAACTCAGCATTTCGGACGGCGCCATCGACCCACTTTTTAAACCTTCCATGCGCGATTACCACAAACGACTGTTGCAATTTTGCTCCAAAAATGGAATCCGACCTTCCAAGCGGTTCGACGATTTATCGGTCAAAGAAAAGCAACTTTTATGGGCGCAGATCGAAGAATTTTTTAAGGACCTTGAAGAGCAAAAATATAAATTCCACATTCGCATTTTTATCAGACGCTACCAAGACTCCGTGGAGTGCGTTTCCTGTAAAGGTTCGCGCCTCAACCCCACCGCGCTTCGAATAAAAATCAGGGATAAATCCATCGCTGATTTACTTAAAGAGCCCTTGTCAGACCTATTGAAGTGGTTTGAGTCTCTCAAACTGAATGCGGCGGAAAAAGCCCTCTTAAAAGATCTTTACCCTCAAATTCTCAAGCGCCTTGGGTTTTTATGCCGCGTGGGTGTTCCTTATTTAACGCTTCACCGTTTGACCCGAACTTTATCTGGCGGAGAATTTCAACGCATTAACTTAGCCACGCATTTGGGCAACGGTTTGTGTGGAACCCTTTATGTTTTAGACGAACCCACGATTGGATTACATCCCTACGATACTAACAAACTTTTAGAAATCCTGCGCGACTTACGTGCTCAAGGCAATACCTTAGTGGTTGTAGAGCACGAAACAAAGATTCTAAAAGACGCCGATTGGATTATTGAAATGGGCCCAGAAGCGGGGAAAAACGGCGGCGCTGTCGCAGCCATGGGAACTCCAAAAGAAGTCGCGAAGGTAAAATGTAAAACCGCTCCATTTTTAAAGCCCGCCTCAAAACCGTGGACACGAAAACACCCCTTGCGGGAAAATCCTACCCCCACTCTCACCCTCACTGGCTGTAGTGAGCACAATTTAAAAAATATCACGGTCCACTTCCCCCTGAAGAAATTAGTGGTCGTCACAGGCGTCAGTGGTTCTGGCAAAACCACCTTAGTCCACCAGACTTTAGCCAATGCACTCCTTCATTCTTTAGAAGCCAATTTAATCGAAGAAGCCGATGACGTGCCCGAGGAATCCGACTTTAACATCGGCAAACATGAATCAATGATTGGGCACGAGTCGATTCATCGGCTTGTACTGTTAGATCAACGGTCCATCGGAAAAAATTCGCGCTCCAACCCTGCAACCTATATGAAAGCTTGGGACGAGATCCGAAAAATATATGCAAACCAGTCCATTGCTCTGGCACGAGGATATACGGCCGGTTTTTTCTCGTTTAACGTCGATGGAGGCCGTTGCCTGACGTGCAAAGGGGAAGGCGAAGTGACCATCGACATGCACTTTATGTCCGAAATTAAATTAAAGTGCGAGGACTGCGACGGGCGCCGATTTATGAAGCCCCTCCTTGACGTCAAATACAAAAATAAATCCATTAGTGATTTGCTCGAAATGACCATTGACGACGCCTTCGACTTGTTCCACGAATATCCCATTCTCCGGAAGAAATTTTCTTTGCTCAAAGAAGTGGGGCTTGGCTATTTAGAACTTGGCCAACCTGGCCCCACGCTCTCTGGCGGCGAGGCCCAGCGGTTAAAAATCGCTCATGCGTTGGATACGGATGATCACCACACTCATTCCCATGAACTCTTTATCCTGGACGAGCCCACCACCGGCCTCCATCAAGAAGATGTGGACCGGCTCATGACGGTTCTGCATCACCTGGTTGAACGTGGAAAAAGCGTCATCTTAATTGAACACCACCTGGAGGTAATTGCCAATTCAGACTACGTCGTGGACCTAGGCCCGGAAGGTGGCGCAAGGGGTGGAGACGTCGTTGCCCAGTGCACTCCAGAACAACTCCGTAAAATCAAAGAATCAAAAACCGGCGCAGCCCTGATCGCAGAAAACTATTAAAATCGAGTTGTGGGCGAATCCCCACAATGTTCGCCAATAGCCAACAATTTCCGAAGTTTAAGTCTCCCCAAATCATCTGTATTACAGCTTTCCTATTCACGCCCTATGGCACGCAAGTTGCTCTGAATGTTTACGGGCGCATAACAAAAAAGAGGAAGCGTAAACAATGATTCTAGAAAATAGTACGTTAACAGCAGAGCGAGACCTTTTGGCCGATAAAATTACCTTTTTGAGCCGATTTGATTACCTCGGCAAAAAGGGTGTCCTGGCTCTTGAAAAATCACTATCCGAATTTCAAAGCACTTACGATCGATTAACCTTGGATCAGTTCATGAATGACGGTGGTACTTACCGACTCAGACGGTTTGGCCGTTTCCGACTCTGGCAAAATTCGCTGCAAATTGAAAAATTAGAAAATAAGCCCTTTTTCCAAAGTAAAGAAAAGAATCCACTCAACGGGGGCACTCCCCGTTTTTTCGACGAAATGGAACCTTCTGCACTCCATAACCCCATCCTTCATCAAATCATCCGCAAACAATTTGAACTACTTCCAAATCTTGAAAAACTAGCGCGGCCGCGGAGCTGGCTTGTCTACGTCCATCAAATTAGAATTGTAGGCAAGCCCGGAGTCCCGGGAAATCCTTCGCCTGAAGGCAAACACCAGGATGGACACTATTATGTAGGCCAAGTGCTCATTCAACGAAAAAACGTCGACGGGGCCACAAGCTTAGCGTTCGACCTCGACGGAAATTTGATTTTCGAAGGGACTTTAAAGAATCAACTGGAATCGATTTTAATCAATGATCGGGAAACGTACCATAACGTCACCCCCATCCAGTCGGAAGATCAATTGAACGATGCGGTCCGAGACATGCTCCTGATCGATTTTAACCCGGAATATTTTTATGCGTAGCGGGATTTCAAAAACAGTTTGGATTCTGATTGTCGGCAATGGCTTTGCAAAAATGGCAAGCATCATGAGCTTACCCTTCCTTGCCATTTTTCTATCGAGCTCAAAACACCTCAACGGAATTCAAGTGGGATCGATCATCGCAGCCTCGCCTATTGCGGCTCTTTTTGGCGCATTTCTCGGCGGCCAGGCTTCGGATATTTTTGGCCGTAAAAATATCCTCATTGGCTCCGTGTTCGCCTTAATGTTTTCCTTTTTTGGTTTTTATGGTGCGGCCGGCCTCACGGGCGGCGTCCCTCAACTGTTGGGGTTCATCTTCATCAATTCCCTATCGGGTTTTTTCTCATCCATGTTTCAACCCGTAAGTCAAGCGCTGATGGCCGACCTAACGACTCCAAATCTCAGACCAAAAGCTTTTCAACTTCGATACGCAGCAGTAAATATTGGTGCTGCAGTTGGACCAGCGCTGGGGGGCTTAGCCGGGTTTTCGGCTACACCGAAAGCATTTCTGGTGACCGGTTTTTGTTTTGGCGCTTACGGTATTCTCTTAGCATTTATTACTCATGGGATGCCGTTAAATTTCGAGGTAAAACGAAGGATCACCTTTAAATCTGCCACCCGTGCACTCGCCCAAGATTCTCGCTTACGTCATCTAATTTTTGCAGGAGCGATTTTCATGGGCTGCTACGTCCAAGTGGAATCCAACCTTTCGCGCGCTCTTGCCAAAGACTTGCCTAACGGCGTACAAGTTTTTGCGCTCCTCCTTTCGCTGAATGGGTTGGCGGTCATTCTCCTTCAAGCACCTCTTTTTTGGTTCATTCAAAAAACGACACCGGCGCGAAGCATGATTTTGGGTACAACCATTTTTGCCTTCGGAGAATTAGCGATTGCTGCCTCCCACGGGGGGTTAACCTCTTTAGTCCTCGGAATCATCCTGATCAGTTGCGGAGAAATTTTTGTTTTCCCGGTAGGAGCTCAATATATCGATGAGATCGCCCCTGACCACCTCCGGGGAACCTATTTTGGCGCAAGTCAATTGCGGCAAGTCGGTCTTTGCATTGGTCCTGCGTTAGGAGGCTTCATCCTTGATCATGCAGGTATGGGAACCTTATTTTTTGTAAGTTCCTGTTTTGCGCTCCTCTCTGCTTTCATTCACTTCTATGGACAATCTGTTTACACCTTGAAAGGAACACCATCATGAATCGAGTATGGATTACTGATCGAATTAAAAACCCAGACTTAGAACAAGCGATCTTAGGAAATACGGTTTCCACGGAGTACGATGAAAACGCCGAGGTCGCAATGGTTTGGAGAACAGAAGTCAATCAAGAACTGATTCAACGAATGCCTAAACTTAGGGCCATTTTACGCTACGGTGTCGGATATGAAAGAATTAATGTAGATTTCGCTTCTTCCAAAAATATTTATGTATGCAACAATCCTACCTACTGTACCGAAGAAGTTGCGGCAACTGCTTTGGCAATGATTCTTAATATTTCACGTAATGTTGTTCGACTGGACTCCATTGCAAAAACATTTAGCCAGGGGTGGCAAGAAAATTCCGTTCCGAAAGGCCTCAAACCAAGCGCTACCACGATCGGCATCGTCGGTGCTGGGAATATCGGTGGTCAAGTGATTAAAATGTGCCTCTCCCTTGGATACCACGTCGTTTATTTTGATCCCTACATCGATGCCGTCAGGCAAGAGCTCTTCGCGCAAGCCAAAAGAGTCACCAGCCTCGATCAAATTGCAAAAGTTGCAGACATCATTTCATTGCACGTGCCTTTAACACCTGAGACGCACGGAATGATCAATCGTCCATTTTTTGAAAAATGCAAAAAGGGCGTCTCCCTCGTCAACACTGCTCGCGGTAAAATTATCGAAAGTCTTGATCTCATTCTCGAAAAGCTCCAAGACGGTACCCTTGACCAGATTAACCTAGACGTCCTTCCTGACGAGCCCCCCGAAGACCATCCTTTAATTCAGGAATGGCGGCATAGCGCCCCGTGGCTTAAACATCGGCTGATCATCAATCCCCATAAAGCTTATCTTTCGAAAGAATCTGAGATTGAAATGAGAATCTCTTCGGCAAAGAATGCGCTGAAGGTACTGAATGGCGAACGACCGGACCACATCGTATCCAAAAAAGGAGAATAAAATGAAAAAAAGAATTCTATTTGTAGGCTTTCAAACCCCAAAACGAATGAGAACACTGGAAGTCGCCCACCACGAGAACCTGGACGTGACCTTGATCGGACCAAATCTTCCCCGAGAGGCACGTCCATTCGTAGAAGAATACCTCCAAGATGATTTTACTGACGTCACCGCCACACTGGAAAATCTTCAACAACTCCATCAACAGCGCCCCTTTCACGGAGTGATCACCTTTTGGGACAGATTTGTCGAAATGACCGCCAGAATTTCAACTCATTTAGGCCTTCCGGGAAACTCGCTAGAGACCGCCCAATGCACAAGGAATAAATTCCTGATGAGAGAAAAACTGCAACTGCATCAGATTCCCAGGCCAAAATACCAACGGGTCCGTAGCCTTGAGGAACTGCGAATTGCGGCTGAGGAGGTCGGATTCCCTTTTATTTTTAAGCCAGTTGGTGCCTGTTCCAGCAAAGGCATTTTCAAGGTCAAAGAGGGCGATTGTCTTGAAACCATCTTTCAACAAATGCAATCCAGCACCGATCCTACCTTGGACACCATGTTCGCTCATTATCCAAAGGACTACATTGTCGAAGAATTTATGTTCGGAGATGAATACAGCATTGAGGGAGTTTGTCAAAGCGGGATTGCCCAAATTGCAGGAATCACAGAAAAATGGACCACGACCGATAACTTTACCGAAAGCCAACACGCATTTCCCGCCCGAGTAGAACCCGCGATAAAAGCGGAAATCGAGAGCCTAACTCACTCCGCTTTAGCCGCGATTGGGTATCAAAATGGAGCCTTTCATGTTGAAGTCATGCTTACAAAAACTGGCCCAAAAATTGTTGAAATCAATGGCCGTCTTGGGGGCGACTTTATCACAACTCACTTAGTTCAGCTGGGTTCCGGCGTTGAAATCATTCGCGAGTCTATTCGCTCGGCTCTGGGCATGCCTATTGATTTGAAAGCTAAATCAGTGGCCGGCTCGTGCGTTCGGTTTTTGATCGCCGAAGAAGAAGGTGTGTTAAGTCAATGGCACGGCATCGAGCAAGGTAGCAAAAGTGAAAATGTAAAAGCTCTCTTCATTGAACGAGAAGTCAATATGACCGTGACCCTTCCACCAAAGAAATACGGTGAATTTCGTTTAGCTGCTGTGATTACGCAAGGATCAGATACCAGCCAAGCGATCCAATCTGCGCGAAAAGCCGCCGCATTACTAAGACCTGAAATCACCCCATTTAACGTCGTTGAATAAGGAGACACCCCAATGAAAAAGATCATTGTTTTTTTAGGACAAATCAGGTCCGGAGAGTATGAAAGCATCAAGGCAACCGGCGCCCGCCTCGCCGCCATACTGGATACCAGCCGGAACGCTAAAATACCGGTCGAGGATGATTTTGAATACATCATCAATCACGACTTTAGAAAACCTGCGTCCGAATTAATCGCGGTCGCCAAAGAATTAAACTCTAAAGCTCCCATCAATGCCTTTCTCAATTTCCGTGAATCGTACGTCCGGGAGCATGCAGTTTTGAATGGGGAATTTGGGTTTAAGGGAATCGATGAACATTCGGTACCAAAAGTATTAAATAAAACCCTAATGCGCGAAGCTTTCGTTAGGCATTTGGGGTCGGATTGCACCGCGAACTTCGAGAATATTAACGACGAAACGCAACTGATGGCGTTCGCAGATTGCGTGGGATTTCCCTTAGTCTTAAAACCAACTTGTTTGGCCGCAAGTTTATTTGTAACGGTGGTGCGGGAGAAAAGTCACTTAATCGATGCTTATCGAAATGGATACCGTTCTACACTCCATTATATCGAGCAACACGGAATAAAAGTACCTGCCGAAGGACTCATTCAAGCCGAAGAGTTTCTTCAAGGTCCCCTTTACTCCATCGATGCATTAGTGGATAGTGAAGGCAATGCACAATTGACCCCAATGGTTGGAGTCATTACGGGAAATGATCGTAACTACGGCGATTTCCATCATTTTGAACGCAGTGTTCGCTTTGACGTAGCCCCTCACCTAAGGCAAGAGGCTGCAACGCTCGCAGTAGGCGGCATAGCGGCTCTTGGTTTAAAGAATTGTGTTGCTCATGTTGAGTTTGTAGCGACGCCAAAAGGCGCACGACTGCTTGAAATTGCGGCTCGGCCAGGCGCCCATCGGAACAGACTAATGGAAAAAACTTTTGGAGTCTCCCTAAACCTAGCCTATTATCGAATGGTATGCGGCGAGCACGTAAAACTTGATTTTTCAAAGCCCTTGCGAGCATTTTCGATTGTTACGCCATTTCCGCGCAAGGTGATTCCGTTCGAAGGAATTAAACGCCTGGCTGACATTCAATCCTTAAAAACATACAAGCAACACGAGATCAAAGTGAAAAATGGAGACCAAGTAGGCCCCGCGCGCTCAGGCTTTTATTCTACTTTTCAAATCGAACTCGAAAGCAACGACCTACACTCCGTATTAAGTGACGTCAAGACTATTGAGCGTATGGAGAATATTTTTAATGGATAAGATTATATGCCTAGGAAAGAATTATTTGGAACATGCAAAAGAACTCGGCGATGCCGTTCCCGAATTACCCGTTATATTTTTTAAACCAGGAAGCGCTTTGATTTCGAGTAAAAATCAGAAAGAATCCATCTCGGCTCCGATGCCTTGGCATCAAGGCGCAATTCACCACGAGGCCGAGGTCGTTTTAAAACTGAAAAATGGCGGTCCAATGAATTCGCGCATGCAAGCGTTTACGGCAATTGATTCCATCACACTCGGGCTAGACATGACATTAAGAGATATACAAGCAAACCTCAAAAAAAACGGTCATCCATGGGAGATCGCAAAAGCATTTAAAAACTCAGCGATCGTAGGACCTTGGAAAACCTTCGATCCAAAAATGGGTTTGCTCGAAGAAGATTTTACATTTTGGATCAACGAGGAACTTAAGCAAAGAGGAAACTTAAAAGATTTGAGAATCGATCTTGCAGACTCACTTCTTTACATCAGTAAACACGTTGAGCTCTGCGAAGGGGACCTTGTTTTTACAGGTACCCCAGCAGGAGTCGGACCCATCAAACAAGGGGATCAGGGAGAGCTAAAGTGGGGTAACGAATCAATGCTCCGCATGACGTTTACCGCTTTTTGATTTTTTAACTCGAAGTGGAGCAGCCTTTTCTCAACCTACTTGCTGGCGCCAATCAATTGACTCTTCATGGGTGGATCATCCCTAGCAATTGAGTCGGTCCTTTACCAATAAGCTTAAAACCATAGCTAAATAATCGCTAAAGAATCAAGAATCGAACCGAATTGACCGATCGGTTAAATGATATGCGAGAACCAAAGAACACGATTCACATCCTTCACTCCGAGCGCGCGCAAACTAACGTATTAGTACTCGACGCCAATTCACAGCGAGCCGTAGAATATGAGTCGCTCTCCGAGTTAGACCCTTACCTAAAAAGGCTCAATATTTTCTTTACCAGCACTTTGGCTGAGGCACGAGACCTCGCCAAATCAAAGCGTCCGAAAATTGCAATTTTTCCTGAAAGGCTGGGCGAACTCGACTTTGTCTCCATTCAAGCCGAATTGAAGAATGCCCACGAAAAGTTAAAATTAATCCCGTTAGTGGGAAATCCAACATTAGCCCAGTACCGGGAATCAAAAAAAATTGGGGGAATCCTTGATTTCGCTCAGCCGGAAGCCCTGCTCACGTATCAGTCGATTCGTGACCTCATTGTTTTCTCTGTCCGGGAGCTAGTCCAAAACTCATCGCTTGAAAAAGACTTCAAGACCCTTGAATCCCTTCAAACCGCGCTTCTTGTTCATTCTCCGTTCTCCAAAAATTACAAACAAACCAGCGCAATTATCCTCTCTCAGCTACTTCCCCACTTTGACCTGACGGGAGATGAAATTGCGCAGACGATCCTTGCCGAAAAACTATACCTTCCTACGTTGAATGAAGAACACTATGCATCTGTTCTGATTAATACTGAATACACCCTACTGTTAGACCTTCTCACGCAAACAGCCACTTGGAACAAAGAGCACTCTAAGCCAGGATCCACAATGGGTCTGATCATTACCGCTTCAAATTATTTATCGATGATGCTAGAACAAAATCAAACGATCCAAGCGATCCATGAGAAATTTCAGGAAAGGCCCTCGTTTTTACACCATCTTTCTGTGCGGGTGATCGACCGTGCACTGATGACTCAAGTGATCGATTCCATCCACTCGACTGAAATGAGAAAAAGTGCATAAGCCATGAACCCGTCAAAAAAATTCAATTTAATTCCCGGGGAGAAACGTGAAAAAGCCCGATCGGATTATGCTCGTGCGAGTACTTTGAATGGCACCATTGGAACCACGGAAGTAACGGACGTAGCCATCCTTGGGATCAGCTTTGGTCAAGTCACTTTACAGATTCCGGAAGGAATCGAAATTTCTAAGGCGTTGATCAACGATGAATCATCGCTTTCCGTTAGCCTCAAGTTGAACGAGGACTTAATCATTACTGGCAATTGGTTCATCACCCCAGTACGAAAAAGTAACGGACACCTAATTTTAAATCTAGATCATCCCGAAAAAGACACGGTCAGTGCACTCGCGCCTGTTCTTCAGGGGGAACATTTTATGAGAGCTGACTTTATGAAAGTGTTTGCGCAAGGATCGACTCAAGGCGCAGAAGCGATCAGCGGGATTTTTACAGACCTCGTTGACTTTGGAAAACGGGTACCGTGCAATATATTTGGTGAAGGAAAAACCACCTCGACGACTTTTAATTTCGAAGCTCGCCAAAAACAGCTAAGCGAAATCTACCTTGTACTGCCGGCCAACTTTAAATTGCCCATTCTAACGCCTGTCATTATTGAATTTAAGTTCTTAGCCGTTCGCTACGTCTTCGCTGCAACAGTCCTTGCCTACGACCAAAACTTTGGAATTCTATCGGTAACTCCACCTTCTGCAATTGCAGCTCTAACGACCCGGAGGTACGATCGCACTCCGTGCAATATTGACGCGGTTCTTTTAAGGGATAATGCCCATTCTACCGCGGTTAAAATCACATCAATTTCGGCGACAGGTTGTGAAATCAACCTCGATGGCCCCTTAGAAGCATTCGCGAATTGCGATTACGCTCTTTCCATTCCTCGACTTGACCTTCAATTTCCAGTAGCCCTTAGAGACCGTCGCGGTCAAGCCTTAGGCCTCTCCTTTGCCGACAATCAAAACCATATTCTTGAAATTAGAAAACTATTTAATGAATGTGTAAAGCCGCCGAACATTTTAAGAACCCCAGAGCATTACCCTGTATTCCTTGAACTGTACAAAAAAGTAGGCTATGGCCCAACTCCCGGAGATGAACTTTGGGAAGAAAAAACGATCGCAGCCTGGAAACATCAGGACTCAGTATTGCCGGGGAATACAATTGGAACCCTGATGAACGGAGAACTCATCAACTCTTTTGGAATCTTACCCATTGCCCAAAGAACCGCAGGGACTCATTCATTGGCAATGGAAAAATCCATTCACTCCATTGGTTATTTTCTTGAACTCATCAATCACAATTTGTCCAATTTAGACCTCATCCCCCACATTCAATATTACTTTGGATCCGTCCGGACCAGTTCACGATTTACCTCACGGCTCTATACTCTTTTTGAGCACCAATCGAAACCCACCCTTCATGAAACGTATTTTTGTCTGAGCGTAAATCCAGGTCCAAGTCAAGACTCCGCTCCACCGCTTAGCTATTCGATCAACGAGTGTTTCGAGCATCACGAGGATGACTACCCCACCCTAAGATTTTTCGACCATGTACTTTCATCCGAACATGAATTACTCAAAAACATTCAATTTTTCAATCATTTCGAAATCAAAAATCAGAGTGGAACGACCGTAGCGTTTATCAAGAGTCTAAAAATGCCTACTTTTTATACCGCGGTAAACATCTTTAGTGTCTGTTTTTGCTTTATTCTTAGTCCAGAGTTCAGTGAACAAGAGGCCCTAGACTTACTCACGTCATCACCGCATTTCTCCAATCAATACATAGAAATCTTCCGACCGGATTTTGAAAAAAGCACGACTGGCGTAAAAACTCAGCGAAAAGTGGACGAGGCGTTTTATTTTGTTTTTGCTAAGGACGAAATAGGAACACTCCTCGCGAATATGCATCGAGCCGCATGGCGTATTCTGCAAAAATACGGCGATGCCGCTGACCCATATTTAGAAAAGGCTATTGCATGAAAAAAATCGTGTTTGCCTGGACCATCGCGATCATCACTTCCGGATTCGCAAACGCGGAAGTTCCGATTCAATGCAAACACTATTGGTACTTTGATTCAAAATATATTGCTTCCGACCGCCCTGTGGGAATCGACGTTGGGATTTCACCTTATCCGGAGGGATTTGGAAAATACGACTGTACCGTTGATATATATAAAAAGGATATTCTTGATGGGAAATACATCTATTTCGGCGAAGTCGGAGACGCATCCTATATCACCGTCCATCAGCCTTCGAACCCTGACCAAACCATTGAGGCAATCACACACGGACTTTCGCCTGATCCTCACGTCAAGCCGCAATATTTAAGAGTCCTCCCTTTTGCTGTGCCCCTCAGATACATTTATAATGGCGATGGTCAGTATTTAATTGAGCTCCACTACAAAGACATCGTACCGGGCCAGGCGGGAATGAGAAGTGGACCGCCAACGATCGAAACTATTTCCGGAGTGGCCAAACGAGCGGTTTTAGATTCGCTTGCACTAACCTACCACCTTATTCAAACGATTTGTCTCTTAATCATTGCGATTGGGTTTGGCGTTTTAAGTAGCGCGCCAATGAAACAGCGTATGACCATTGCCATTTCTACACTATGCGCAACAGGGGTGATTTTTTCAATTACAGGAATTCCACGAATTTTAATGGACGATCCAACGGAAGCGATCAAATTAAACGATGTGTTCCATGTTTTGGGTTGCTCTTGTTTATTTTATCCGTTGCTCATAGTTTCAAAATCTAAACACCGAATCAAACCATTCCACATGATTTTCCTACTGAGTGGGATCGCAATCTCATTCTCTCTTTTTGATTATTTTTATTTT
>CAIMNF010000590.1 GCA_903842755.1 Oligoflexia bacterium | reverse complement strand
CATCACGCTGATCTTGCGCTTTATCATTCTAAAGAGCAGGGCCGCAATCGAGTGACCGAATTTTCGGAAACTCTAACTAAACTTAAAGAGTCTAAAAAGGCAGCTTAAATTATTATGGCGATTCGAAAAATTGCGCGCATGGGGCATCCCGTTTTGCGCCAAAAAGCGCGTGAACTTACCGTAACAGAAATCCTCTCTCCGGAAATGACGAGTTTGCTCCAGGACATGATCGACACGATGAATGATTATGGTGGAATTGGCCTGGCTGCTCCTCAAATTTACGAGCCGATCGCTGTCGCTATTGTTGACTATCAAGAAGATCATCCTCGCTACGCGGAACAAACGCAGAAGCAAGACAAGGCTGCGGAAAATAGTTCGCTCCCCTTTACGATTGTTTTTAATCCAAAAGTGACCGTTCTTGATGCCACCGAGCAGTCGTATTGGGAAGGGTGTTTATCGGTGCCGGAGTTGAGAGGCTGGGTAACGCGGCCTAAGAAAATTCAAATTGATTACTTAGATATAAAAGCGCGACCCAAAACGGTCATCGCGGAAGGCTTTCTGGCAACGGTGTTTCAGCATGAGCTGGATCATTTAGACGGGGTTCTCTATATTGATCGTGTAAAAAATGAAGTCGGTCAAACGAAGCTTGCTTTTGAGGAAGAATATTCGCGGTACTGGGCAAAAGGGTCAGAGGAAGATGAAAATGACGAGGTTGATGTCGATCAATTGTCCGAGGAGGATGACCTCGAATGACCGATCGGCTCAAGGACGGTTTGGAAGGAACTCCGGCGTTTGGCCACTTTAGACGAGAAGAGTGGGTTGATCTTCAACAGTTAAGTTCCGATTTTAGATTTGATATTCGTTATGCGCGGAACGATAACTTTTTAGGAGAAGCGGTTTACCCCATCGCGGCCGCTTATTTACTCAAGCCAGTGGCACAGGATTTACTTGCAGTCCAAGCTGATCTTTTGCCGCTCGGATTCTCACTGTTGATTTTTGATGCGTATCGCCCCTGGAGCGTTACCCGGCTGTTTTGGGACCGCTCTACACCCGAAATGAGAAAGTATTTAGCTGATCCCGCGCAGGGTTCGGCACATAATCGTGGCTGTGCCGTGGATTTGTCGTTGGTTGATTTAAAGAACAATCTCCCGGTTCAGATGCCGAGTGATTTTGACGAACTCAATCTGCGGGCTCATACCGATTTTCAGGATGCGCCACTGCTTGCCCGTTCCTTGCGAGACTTACTGCAAGCGAAAATGAAAGCGCATCGGTTCTCGGGAATTAAAAATGAGTGGTGGCATTTTAATCATGAGCTTGCGCGTTCCAGTCCGGTCATCAATCAGCCAATCGATGGGTTTAGTTGAAGCGAAAGAAATGCGGACACTTCTTTAAATTTTTTAAGTTTAAAAAAAGATAAATTTCAATTCATTGTAGATTAAATTGCTCTTATATATTAAACCAAGATCGTTATGAAAGCTATCCTCTTGACGGTCATCGCGCTCGCCTTTTTTCAACGGTGGAGCTGCGCAGGCGTAGTGGCGGCTTGTGATCGATTCTTGGTTGGCCACTCGTCCGAACTCCAGAGGTTGATGGAACATCATTCGTTGCGCACGCGCTTTATGTCGCCAGAAGTGATCAGAAAGGTTGAACTCGGTTTTAAGGAAATGTTTCCGGGGGAGTCCTTTGAGCCCTTCTTTTCAAAAGATCTTGAAGTCAGAAGGAATGCGGTCAGGCGTTTTTGGGATGGCTACTTTGACCAAACAGTTGCTCATTTTTTGCCGTTTGATGAAGTGATTTTTAGGAAAGTGAAAATTCAATCCCT